>CAZAST010000108.1:0-7503 GCA_964487805.1 uncultured Syntrophaceae bacterium | reverse complement strand
GTAGCCGTCTTTCACGGCTTGGCCGCTCATCATATTTCCACCCTTCGCATAGTTCATCCCGATATGGTATACACCCTCCGGGTGGTTCGAGCACACGTAAGGGAAAAAATCTCGTAATGGATTCATGCAGGCACCCGAATCTTATTTTGTTGCAGGGAAAGAATACCGTCCTGCGGTGCCGTCACTGTCACCTGACCATCGATGCCGACGAACTGGGCGACGGCTGGTGCCCGGAGTGTTATGAGGAACGGGGCGTGCGGCATTATGACTTCGAGGAGATCGAAGCGCCGGACGGAGGAAAGGTCCGGTATCGGTGTGAGGATTGCGGCGCCGTGATCGAGATCGAGTGAGGCGGGTCGCCGATGTCTGGAGCGACGGCGGTTTCTTTTTTCCCTGTTGTACAGTCCGGGACAACCTGATAGAGAAGCCGTCGGCACAAAGAAAATGCCGGGATACTCAAAAACGTAAGAGGGATATGCCATGAGCGATGACGCCAGAAAGATTATCTATACCATGATGAGGGTCAGCAAGTTCTACGGGAACAAGCAGGTCTTGAAGGATATATCCCTCTCCTATTTCTACGGCGCCAAGATCGGCGTCCTGGGGCTCAACGGGTCCGGCAAGAGCTCGCTCCTGCGCGTCATGGCCGGCGTCGACGACGAGTACAACGGAAAGGCCGTCCTCTCGCAGGGGTACACGCTGGGCTTTCTGGAGCAGGAACCGCTCCTCGATCCCGAGAAGACCGTTCAGGAGGTGGTCGAGGAGGGGATGCGGGATTCCGTGGCGCTGGTGAAGGAGTACAACGAGATCAGCGAACGGTTCGCCGAGCCCCTGTCCGACGACGAGATGAACGCCCTCATAGAGCGGCAGGGCGCGCTGCAGGAGAAGATCGACACCCTCGATCTGTGGGATATCGATTCCCGCCTGGAGATGGCGATGGACGCCCTGCGCTGCCCTCCGGGGGATACGCCGATCAGGGTGATTTCCGGCGGCGAGAAGCGGCGCGTCGCCCTCTGCCGTCTCCTCCTGCAGAAACCGGATATCCTGCTCCTCGACGAACCGACGAATCACCTGGATGCGGAGACGGTGTCCTGGCTCGAGCGCCATCTCCAGCAGTACGAGGGGACGGTGATCGCCGTCACGCACGACCGGTATTTTCTGGATAATGTGGCCGGCTGGATTCTGGAGCTGGACCGGGGAGAGGGGATTCCCTGGAAGGGAAACTACTCGTCCTGGCTCGCCCAGAAACAGCAGCGGCTGCAGCAGGAGGAAAAGAGGGAGACGGAACGGCAGAAGACCCTGCAGCGGGAGTTGGAGTGGATCAGCATGTCACCGAAGGGGCGCCAGGCGAAGGGGAAGGCCCGTATCAATGCCTATGAATCCCTCATGAATCAGGACTATGAAAAACAGGCGAAGGACCTGGAGATCTACATCCCGCCGGGACCCCGTCTCGGAAAGACCGTGATCGAGGCGGAGGGGGTGAGCAAGGCCTTCGGCGACCGGCTCATCTTCGAGGGGATGACCTTCGCGCTGCCGCCGGGGGGGATAGTCGGGATCATCGGGCCGAACGGCGCGGGAAAGACGACCCTCTTCAAGATGATCACCGGCAAGGAGACCCCCGACGCGGGGACGATCCGGGTGGGCGAGACGGTCACGCTCGCGTACGTGGATCAGGAACGGGACACGCTCGACCCGGAGAAGTCCGTCTGGGAGGTGATCTCCGGGGGAAGCGAGCTGATCAGGCTGGGGCAGCGGGAGATGAACTCGCGGGCCTACGTGGGACGGTTCAACTTCTCAGGACAGGATCAGCAGAAGAAGGTGGACATGCTCTCCGGGGGGGAGCGCAACCGCGTCCACCTCGCCTGCATGCTGAAAGAGGGGGCCAATGTCCTCCTCCTGGACGAACCGACCAACGACTTGGATGTGAACACGATGCGGGCCCTCGAAGAGGCGCTGGAGGAGTTCGGGGGGTGCGCCGTCGTCATCAGCCACGACCGCTGGTTCCTCGATCGCATCGCCACGCACATCCTCGCCTTCGAGGGGGACGGCTCCGTCGTCTGGTTCGAGGGGAACTATTCCGACTACGAGGCCGACCGGAAGAAGCGGCTCGGCAAGGACGCCGACCAGCCGCACCGGATCAAATACCGGCATCTGACACGCTAATCGCGCCCATTCTCCCGCATGACGGCGCGGCGACTTGAGCGGATCGGTAATCTCCCATGCGATTCTTCCCCGACATCGAAAAAGCGGCATTCATCGACCGGCCGAACCGGTTTGTGGTGCGGTGCCGGAAGGGAAACGGGGAGACAACGGCCTTTCTTCCCAATCCCGGCAGGCTGCATGAACTGCTGCTCCCCGGCCGGACCCTGTATCTGACACGGGACGGAACGTCCGGCCATCGGAAATATCCCTATACGGTGGTGGCGGTGGAGCGGGACGGGATGCCGATTATGCTCCATACCCACAGGACGAATGACGTGGCCCGCTGGCTGATCGACAGCGGGAAGGTGGCGGGGCTCGAAGGGGCGCGGGTCATCGGACGGGAGATTACGGTAAACCATTCCCGTTTTGATCTTCTCCTGGAACATGAGGGGGGCACACTGCTCACGGAGGTGAAATCCTGCACCCTGGTGGGCGATCGGATTGCCATGTTTCCCGACGCCGTCACCGCGCGAGGGGCCCGTCACCTGAGTGAACTGGCCGCGCTGTCCGGGAAAGGAGAAAAAACAGCCGTCCTGTTCGTGGTCCACTGGCCCCGCGCCGAATACTTTCTCCCCGATTATCATACGGATCTGCATTTCGCCCGGACCATGCTGGCATGTCGAAACCGGATTCGGTTTTTCCCCGTATCGGTGGGCTGGAATGATGACCTGACGCTGCAACCCGCGACCGCGCTGCTGGATATCCCCTGGGAATTCATCGAACAGGAGGCCGCGGACCGCGGCAGTTATCTCGTGATACTCAGATTGCGGGAGAAGAAACATATCACCGTCGGGAAGATGGGCAGCATCTTTTTTCCGGCCGGTTATTACGTCTATGTGGGATCGGCCATGGCGAATCTCACGGCCCGCCTGGAACGGCACCGGCGGCTCCGCAAAAACCTCCACTGGCATATCGATTATCTCAGGCAGGAGGCCGAGTTCGAAACGGCGCTGCCGGTCCGCTCTTCGATTTCGCTCGAATGCACAATTGCCGAAACCATGGAGGCCATTGCCGACTGGAAGATTCCCCGCTTCGGTTCCAGCGACTGCTCCTGCCCGACCCATCTGTTCGGGATGCAGTCAAACCCGCTCCATTCCGAGGAATTCATCAAACTGCTGCTGGATTTCCGAATCGATCGCCTGCACCCCTTCCTGAAAAAAAAGTAATGGATCTTATGGAAAATCGGGGAACATTGCAGGGAACCGGTATCTCAGAGCGATATATGATGTTGACAAAATAAAAACTTACAAGTAATGATCTATCCATAGCTTAATAAAACCAGTTTCTGTCAAAGGAGGAAAGCTTCCCATGACCCTTACGAAAGGCGATATCATCAAATCAATCCAGGACCGGCATGGTATTCCCAAGGAACGGGCATCGGAGATATTCGAATCCGCCCTGGAGATTATCAAACAGTCACTGGTAAAAGGTGAGGAAGTCAAGATCAGCGGCTTCGGGAAGTTCTATACCATTGACAAAAAAGCCAGGAACGGCAGAAATCCTCAGACGGGAGAGCATATGATCATTGAACCGCGGAGGATCGTTTCCTTCAGATACTCCTCGCGGGCGCGAAGCAAGCTCAATGGCTGAGCCCAGGGCGGGTGGTCATCCCGCAATGCGGAGCAATCCCGGCCGTGATACTCCTTGATAGCTGCACAATCCGCCTCCTGTGATCTCGCCGGGAGGTTCTGCGCCGGCCGGTCCGGACCATGCCCGGCGTTGCATTCTCTTCTTCTTATCTGGAATAGAAATCGAGCAAGACCCGGTTGACCTCTTCAGGTTTTTCCAGAAAAAAACTGTGCCCGGCACCCGTGACAATGTAGAGCTCTGCTCCGGCAATGCCTTCGGCAAGCAATCGCGAGTTCTCGGGCGGCATCATTCGATCCTCGTCCCCGGTTATCACCAGAACAGGGCAACGGATTTCGCCCAGGCGCCTCTTCACGTTAAAGAAACTCAGGGCCTGCACCTGTCCCCGCGTCCCTTCCGGCGTCAACCGATACCGGAGGGATAGTTTGAGGAACTCTTCCACTTTCTCCGGCTCCTCCCGGATAAAACGGTCGGAAAGCAGCACGGGAATACGTTTCCGGGCGGCCTCTTCGGGAGACACCCCGGGCTTGCCGAGTGCCGCGAGCGTCTGCACAACCTCCGGGGCCGGCTGGACGGCATGGCGGCCGCCGTGGCTCGTACAGCCCAGCACCGCTGTGCGAACGCGGTCGGGATAATCCAGGGCCAGCGTCTGGGCGATAAGTCCACCCATGGAAACGCCGAAGATATGTGCTTTGTCGATTCCGAGACGGTCCAGAAGACCCGCGACATCAGCCGCCATATCGGCGACGGTAAACGGCTCTGACGGCACGGTGCTTTCTCCCGCGCCCCGGTTGTCGATCGTGATGACCTGAAAATGCTTCTCCAGCTCGGCAACCTGCTGTACCCACCCCTCCTTGACCATCCCGAATCCCCCGATAAGCACCACGGGGTCTCCGGAGCCGCTGCTGTTGTAAGCTATTTCAATACCGTTTATCTTCGCGCGAGCCATACTTCCTTCCCTCGAACGCCCCGCCGATCCCGTCACCGGCTCAGCTCCTCGGCCACCCTGACGGCCTCCACGCCGTCTTTGGCGTAGCGAGCGCCGATCGACTCCGCGTATTCCTTGGTTACCACCGCCCCGCCGACCATGAACCGGCAGTCGAGGGACCACTGGCGGGCCAGTTCTATCACCTCTTTCATATTCACCATGGTGGTGGTCATGAGCGCTGACAGGGCAATAACGGAGGGATTGATCCGGGCGGCCTCCTGGATAATGATCTCAGCAGGGACATCCTTCCCCAGATCGGTCACCTCAAAGCCTTGATTTCTCAGCATCAGTGCGACGATATTTTTCCCGATATCATGGACATCCCCCTTGACTGTCGCGACTACGATTCGCCCCTTCCGTCTCTCCTCTGTCCCCGCATCAGCAAGCCATGGATCGAGCCAGGCCATCCCCTTCTTCATCGCCTCGGCGCTCGCGATCAGCTGCGGGAGGAAATATTCCTTCCGGTCAAATAAAATCCCTACCTCCGTAATCGCGGGGATCATGCTCCCATCCACGATCTCCCTGGCGCCCCTCCCGGTATCCAGCGCCCGGGAAAGAATCGATTCCATGTCGTCCCTGTTTCCTTCGAGAATCGCCTGGAAGATGGGATCCGCCGGTGTCTCGCCGGAAACGGCCGGTTTCTTCACCTCTGCCGGTCTCCCTGAGAAGCGTTCGATATACCGTGCGGCGTCCTTGTCCCGCCCCGCCAGAAGATCCGCAGCCACGGCGCTGTTCATCACCTCTTCCACGCCGGGATTTGCGATGGCCATCGTCAGCCCCCTCGATACCGCCATGGCGAGAAAAGCCCCGTTCAGCCAGGGGCGCTCCGGCATTCCGAAGGAGACGTTGGAAAGACCGACAAGGGTATGCGCCTTGAAATTGTTGCTGCTCCACTCGACCGTCTTCAGGGTCTCCATGGGAGCCTTCAGGTTGGACGATGCCGCCATGACGAGACCGTCGATCACGATATCCGCCTTGGTGAATCCCAGGGTGGCCGCCTCCGCGAACACATCTTCGATGATCTTCTTCCGCTCTTCGGCCGTTTCGGGGATATCCCCCCCGGCCAAGGGGAGGAGGATGAACATGGCGCCGTATCTGGCCGCAACGGGGAGGAGCCGCTGCATCTTTTCCTGCTCCCCCGAGATGGAATTGATGAGCGCTCTGCCGGGATACAACCGCAGCGCCGCCTCGATCACCTCGCTGTCGGAAGAATCGATCACCAGCGGCAGATCGGAGGCAACGGCAAGGGCGCCGATAGCATCCAGCATCGTTTTCTTCTGGTCGATTCCCGCCATTCCCACGTTGACATCGAGGAGCTTCGCCCCCTTCTTTTCCTGCTCTCGCGCCATGGATCGAAGGAGAGACATTTTTCCTTCGCGCAGTTCCGCCTGGAGGTCTTTTTTCCCGGTCGGGTTGATCCGCTCTCCGATGATCGCAAGGGATCGTTCCCTTTCCAGTATCAGAGACGACCGCGCGGAGCTGACGGCGCTGATGGATTGTCTCACCGGGAGAACCGGCCGCGCTCCGTCGATCTCTTTTTTCAAAAGCCGTATATAATCCGGCGTTGTCCCGCAGCATCCGCCGAGGAGATTGGCCCCCTTTTCGGCGAACTGAGTCGCGAAGGAAACGAAGGTCTCCGCTCTCATGGTGAAACAGGTCGCCCCGTCGATCAGTTGGGGCATACCCGCGTTTGGTTTTGCCACCAATGGAACTTTTGCCCAGGGTTTCATGGCCTCGATGAGCGCCAGCATCTCCGCCGGCCCGGTGGAGCAGTTGCAGCCCACCGCGTCCGCCCCGAGGCTCTGGAGGGTGATCAGGGCCGCCACGGGCTCCGTTCCGTTCAGGGTCTTCCCGTGCGGCTCATAGGTCATGGTGACGCTGGTGAAGGCGTCGGTCACCTCCTTCACAGCAATCAAGGCCGCCCGAGTCTCCTGGATATCGATCATCGTCTCGATGGTGAAGATATCCACCCCTCCTTCGAGGAGACCCCGGACCTGCTCTTTGAAGATATCGACGGCCTCATCGAAATCGAGATCGCCGAAGGGCCTGACAAAACGGCCCGTGGGGCCGATATCCCCCCCGACAAGAACCCCCGCGCCCGCCGCGTTCCGCGCCATACGCGCCAGGTCCCGGTTGATACCGACCACGTCCTTCGCGCCGTACTGCTCCAGTTTGACACGGTTTGCCCCGAAGGTGGCCGTGATAATGATATCCGCTCCCGCGTCCCGATAGGCGGCGTGCACCCCTTCCACGATCTCCCTGTTATCGAGGCACCAGAGTTCGGGACACGCCCCCGCCGGCATCCCTCTTTTCTGAAACTCCGTTCCCGTCGCGCCGTCGAGTATGATGATCCGTTCCCTGATCTCGTCTGCGAGTGCTCTCTTCACGTGTATATTCCCTTTATCTCTGAATCCCCATCACCGCCGTGACGGATTTTTCCGGTATGAGAATACAGCTTTCGCTGATCCCGACCCCGATACGGTCAAGTTCCAGGAGATTGTGCATAATCATTTGGTTTTCCAGAAGAAAGTCGCCATACCCGGCCGAGAAACGCCCCTGGGTAAGGCGGGCATTTTCTCTTGTCAGCTGGTGGCTGTAGTATCCCGCAATCCAGTCAAGCGCCGCGTCCGTCAGCTCGCTCGCCGCCGCGTCGATGACCACGCCGCGCGTCATCTTTTCCTCTTCCGTGTCGTCTATATCCAGTTCAATACCCTCGGGACCCGGCG
>CAZAST010000107.1:0-7514 GCA_964487805.1 uncultured Syntrophaceae bacterium | reverse complement strand
GCTCAAATTGAAACCACAAATGGTGAAGGCCTTCCGGGAAGCGAGTCTGAAGGGGTGGGAATACGCCATGCAGCACCCGGAGGAGTTGGTGCAACTGATTTATTCCCGTTATAGCCAACGACATAGCGTTGAACACCTGCGTTTCGAGGCCGACCAGATGGTGCCGCTACTACAAACGGCTCTGGTTGGCATCGGGCACATGAACCTCGGCCGCTGGCAGCACATTGCCAAAACCTACACCGAGCTTGGCATGATGAAGCCGGATTTCAACTTCACAGGATTTCTCTACGATCCCAATCCGCCACCGCCGGACCTGAGATGGCTATATGCATTGATAGGCTTGGTGGCCTTGGCGATCGCCGTCGTTTCAGCACTAGCTGTTTACATCTATCGAACCAACGCACGACTACGGGAGGATGCTGCTGACCGCAAGCGGGTGGAGGGGAAACTGAATGAGGCGCAAACACGCATGCAGCGCGTTATCTCCTCTTCACCCGTCATTACTTACACCGTCACGCCCGACTATTCCGCGACCTGGATAACCCAGAACGTGGAATCTATCTTGGGTTATACCGTTGCCGAATGTCTGGCGCCGGGGTGGTGGGCGGATCATTTGCACCCCGACGACAAGGATTCCATTTTCCCCGAGATGCGGCGCGTGCTCAAGAGTGGTCAGAACATTCATGAATACCGTTTTCAATTCAAGGACGGTCCTTATCGTTGGATTCAAGATACGCAGCGTCTGCTTTCCGACAAGCAGGGCAATCCAACCGAGATTATCGGCGCGTGGCACGACATCACAGAACGCAAGCTGGCGGAAGAGGCGCTGCGGGAGGGTGAATCGCGCATGCGCGCCATTAGCGACTCCGCCCAGGATGCCATCCTCATGATGGATCCTGAAGGTCGGATATCCTATTGGAACCCTGCCGCTGAGCGTATTCTCGGCTACACGAGCGCCGAAGCCATCGGCCAAAACCTGCACCAGTTAATCGTGCCCCCGCGTTATCACGAAGCGCACCATGCCGCCTTTCCGGTGTTTCAGCAGAAAGGACAGGGAGCCGCGGTGGGTAAAACACTCGATCTGGAGGCCATCGGAAGAGACGGGAAGGAAATTCCGGTGCAGCTTTCGCTTTCAGCGTTACAGATAAAGGGCGCTTGGCATGCCGTGGGGATTCTCCGCGACGTTACCGAGCAAAAACAGGCGGAGGACAAGTTACGGGAGAGCCAAAAATTATTAACGAGCTACCTGGAAAACGCCCCGGAAGGCATTTACATGAGTGACCTGGAAGGCACCTTCCTTTACGGCAACCGCATGTGCGAAGAGATCATTGGTTACCGGCGTGAAGAGCTGATTGGAAAAAACTTCCTTGAGTTGAACATCCTGTCTGAAAATAGCCTGAATGAAGCCGTCCGGTTGCTCCAAGCCAATATGGAAGGCAAGCCCACCGGCCCGGATGAGATTGAGCTAGTCACCAAAGAAGGGCGCCTCATACCTGTTGAGATTAACACCAGTGTGGTCCAAAACATGGGTCAAAGAATCGTCCTCGCTTTCGTTCGCGACATCACCGAACGCAAGCAGGCGGAGGAGAAGATTCAGCGGATGGCATATCATGATTTCCTGACGGGTCTTCCCAACCGGAAGCTTTTCTCCGATCGTCTGGGTATTGCCTTGGCCCAGGCCCAGAGGAACAGGAAAGAGTTGGGAATCGCGATGCTCGACCTCGACAATTTTAAGGACGTCAATGACACCCTGGGCCATGCCGCGGGGGATCTCCTTCTCAAAGCAGCGGCGGAGCGGCTCAGTGCAGCGCTGAGGAAAGGGGATACGGTTGCGCGCATCGGTGGCGACGAGTTTGTACTGGTCCTTCCCAACCTGAAGGGAACGGAAGCTGCGGCCCAGGTTGCACAGAAGATCGTTGACGGTTTTCGGAAACCCTTCCTCATTGACACCCATCAACTCGTCGTCACGACGAGTATCGGCATCGCAGTCTATCCCGATGACGGAACAGATGAGGATACCCTCATGAAAAATGCCGACACCGCTATGTATCAAGCCAAGGAAGCGGGGCGGGACCGATATCAGATCCACAAACACCAAACCTGAAGATTCGATACTATCCTTCCCTGTTCAAAAACCTTCAGCTTAAAGGTACCTTCAAAAAATAGTCGTCAATCCTGTGATGTAAGATAAGGGATAGTGAGGACTCGTAGGTGAAGTCAACACACCAAAGCATTGTTTATTCCGTGTATTTTCGATAAGAGAGGGTCATTGCGCCACCGGAAAAATGACGGGTTCGAGTCTGAACAGTATGTTGTGAAAAACTTCTTGACATCCTTGCCGATTTGATATAAAAACCCTGCTCAATAAAAATTTCGCGCTAAACCTTCCTTTCCGAAGCATTTCAGGAGACCGTATTAGCTACCGAGAAGAAAAGATCCTTGCACAGTAAAACCTGTTCCGAGGGGCCGCTGAGGGCCCCGATGCGTTGCGAACTCAATAATCCGTTTGCCGTTATAATCAACCAGACCTTCCGCGTTTTTGACGGAACGGGGCTGGCGGCACAACTGGTTGGTCTCCAAGGCATGTTTTTTGCTTTCCATAATCTTCAGAGTATGACATCGCCCATCCGCCGAAGCTGGAGGAGAACCATCCGCGCGCGCCGCGTAACAATACACTAAGAATCGAATAACTCCCAACAAAGGAAAACGTGCATGAATATTTCAGAGATCAAGAACAAGTCTATCGGTGACCTTAACGAACTGGCGAAAAAGCTGAAAATCCCCGACATCAGCGGTATGAAGCGGCAGGATCTGATCTTCGCGATTCTCCAGTACCAGACGGAAAAGAACGGCGTCATCACGGGCGAGGGCGTTCTGGAGACGCTTCCCGACGGATTCGGGTTCCTGAGATCGGTGGGATACAACTATTTCCCCGGCCCGGATGATATCTATGTGTCTCCTTCCCAGATCAGGCGGTTCGGGCTGAGAACAGGGGACACGGTATCCGGCGAGGTGCGGCCCCCGAAGGAGGGGGAAAAATATTTCGCCCTCCTGAAGGTGGATGCCATCAACTACGAATCCCCGGAAGCAGCGAGAGGCAAGATCCTCTTCGATAACCTCACCCCTCTCTACCCCGAAGAAAAATGGATGCTTGAAGCCGATCCCGAGAACTACTCAACGCGGGTCATGGATATGTTCACCCCTATCGGAAAGGGACAGCGGGGCCTGATCGTGTCGCCCCCCCGGACCGGGAAGACGGTCCTTCTGAAAGATATCGCCCACAGTATCGCCAAGAATCACCCGGAGGCCGTTCTCATGGTCCTGCTCATCGATGAACGCCCCGAAGAGGTGACGGACATGGAACGAAGCGTCACCGGCGAGGTCATCTCATCGACCTTCGACGAAACCGCCTCCCGCCATGTCCAGATCGCGGAGATGGTTCTCGAAAAAGCCAAGCGCCTGGTGGAACACAACCGGGATGTCATCATCCTGCTCGACAGCATTACGCGGCTGGCCCGCGCCTATAATTCGGTGGTTCCCCCCAGCGGCAAGGTGCTCTCGGGCGGTGTCGATTCCAACGCCCTCCACAAGCCGAAACGGTTCTTCGGCGCCGCCCGCAATATCGAAGGAGGCGGCAGTCTCACAATCATCGCCACGGCCCTGATCGATACGGGGAGCCGGATGGACGAGGTCATCTTCGAAGAATTCAAGGGCACGGGCAACATGGAGTTGCACCTCGACCGGAGAATTTCCGACCGGAGGGTCTTCCCCGCTTTCGATCTGGTCCGTTCCGGAACGCGCAAGGAAGAGATGCTGGTCTCAGAGGATGACATGCGGCGCATCTGGATACTGAGAAGGCTTCTGCAGGAGATGAGCCCCATCGATGCCATGGAATTCATCATCGACAAGATCCGGAAGACCGAAACCAACAGGGAGTTTTTCGAATCCATGCAGCAATAACGTCCCTGTGTCTTTATTTACTTGAAATTCATTTCCATATGGATATAATAATTCCCTTTCAATCCCGGAGGAGGATAGGAGTACATCATGAAAAGCGACATTCATCCTGAATACAAGAAATCCACGGTCACGTGCGTGTGTGGAAATACGTTCGAAACCAGATCCACCAGAGGCGATATCAAGGTGGAGATCTGCTCGAAATGTCACCCGTTTTTTACCGGTAAGCAGAAGATCATGGACACTGCCGGACGGATCGAGAAGTTCAACCGCAAATACGCAGACCGCGAAAAATAACTTCGGCCCTCCATACCCGGACGCGCAGGCAGGCCGTTTCTTCGGATGATCTCCCGCGGGAGGCGGCGCTCCACGCGCCGCCGTGAGCCTGGCGGGACGGTGCTTGTGAAACAGCGCTCCTCCGAAGGGCCGCCCGTCGAATTCCCTTTCTCCCCCCTCAGCGAATCATGACCATCACCCCGGAAAGAAATGTATGCTGACAAAGCTCCAGGAATTAGAAAAACGATATGAAGAACTGGAAGAGCTGCTGAGCGATCCCGCTGTTCTTGCCAACTACAGCGTCTACCAGAAGCATGCCCGGGAACACGCGGGCATTGCCGACATTGTGCAGGCCTATCGGGAATACCGCCGCATCGAATCACAGATCGAGGACAACAAGGGGCTCCTCCGCGACGGGGACGAAGAACTGCGGGAACTGGCGAAAGAGGAACTTCCCCATCTGCGGGAAAAACTTGAGGAACTGGAAGAACGATTGAAAATCCTCTTGATCCCGGAAGACCCGAATGACGAGAGAAACGTGTTTCTGGAGATCCGGGCAGGTACCGGCGGCGATGAGGCGGGACTCTTTGCGGAGGATCTGTTCCGGATGTACGCCCGCTACGCGGAGCGTTCCGGCTGGAAGGTGGAGATAATCAGTTCCAGCCTCTCCGGAGGGATCGGGGGGTTCAAGGAGGTCATACTCCTGATCGAGGGACAGGGTGCCTACAGCAGGCTGAAGTATGAAAGCGGCGTTCACCGCGTGCAGCGGGTACCCGTCACCGAGGCCCAGGGGAGGATACATACCTCCGCCGTGACCGTGGCCGTTCTGCCCGAGGCGGACGAGGTGGAAGTGAATATCGATCCCAACGAACTGCGCATAGACGTCTATCGCTCCACGGGGCACGGGGGCCAGAGCGTCAATACCACCGACTCCGCCGTGCGCATCACCCATTTGCCCACCGGACTGGTGGTCACCTGTCAGGACGAAAAATCACAGCATAAGAACAAGGCGAAGGCGCTCAAGGTGCTCCGGGCCCGGCTGTTCGAACAGGCGCAGGAAGAGCATGATGCCGCCATCTCGGAAACGAGAAAACAGCAGGTGGGAACGGGGGACCGGAGCCAGCGGGTCAGAACCTACAATTTCCCTCAGGGACGGATGACCGACCACCGGATCGGCCTCACCCTGTATAATCTGGAGAATATCCTGGAGGGGGATATCGATCCTATTATCGACGCCCTCAACACCCATTTCCAGGCAGAGGCACTCAAATCTTCACCGGGATAATGGTCGCCCTCCCGGAGGGAACAGTACCGGGAAAGAGGCCACGGATTTGAGGCATCCCGCGGTTTTCTCCGGCGTACCCTTTTTTACAGGGAACCATACAAACGACTATTACAAGGAGCGAATCTATGAAATCACTGAAATGGAACACCCCACCGACGATGCGGATCGACCCGGAAAAGGACTGTCGGGCCCTCATGAAAACCGACAGGGGTGATATCGAACTGGAGCTCTATTCGCAGCACGCCCCCCAGACGGTCAACAACTTTGTCTTTCTCATCCAGGAAGGATTTTATGATGGCGTGACCTTTCACCGGGTTATCAACGATTTCATGATCCAAGGGGGCGATCCTACGGGTACGGGTGCCGGCGGCCCCGGATACCAGTTCAGGGACGAGATCAAGGGGAATCCCCTGCGGCATGAAACCGGGGTCATCTCCATGGCGAACGCGGGACCGAACACCAACGGAAGCCAGTTTTTCATCACCCATTCCCCCCAGCCCCATCTGGACGGCCATCACACGGTGTTCGGGAAGGTGACGGCGGGGCAGGACGTGGTGGACGCGATCCGTCAGGGAGACCGCATCGTGAGCGTGGAGGTCATGACGGAATAACCCGGCTTCATGCCGGATCAGCCGCGCATTCACCGCGGCGCCCGCCGGGAACCAACCATTCCCATCCGGACAGATATGATCTCACTCCAAAACATCTCGAAACAGTACGGCGGAAACTATCTCTTCAGAAACCTCTCCCTTCAGATAGAGGATGGACACCGCGTCGCCTTCGTGGGCCGGAACGGCGCGGGCAAATCGACGCTGATGAAAATCATCCTGGGCGAGATTGAAGCGGACGAGGGCCGGATTGTCCGGTCCCGGTTCAACAGCGTGGGCTATCTCCCTCAGGACAGCGTCTATCACGCCGGGCGCACCCTTTTCGAGGAAGCGGCGACCGCCTTCGATGATCTCCGTCGTCTTCATGAACGCGTCGACCAACTGGCGCGGGAGATTGAAGCCGTGACCGCGCGCAACGGGGCTGACGCTCCCGAATTGCGTGAACTCGTGACGGAGATGGGCCGGGCCCAGAGCACCATCGAGCAGCAGGAGGGATATGCCATCGACACAAAGGTGAAGCAGGTCCTCTCCGGCCTTGGATTCGGCGAACGCGACCTGCCCCGGATGACGGAGGAATTCAGCGGTGGCTGGCAGATGCGCATCGCCCTCGCCAAGCTGCTTCTCCGGGAACCCACCATCCTCATGCTTGACGAACCCACCAATCACCTGGACATCGAATCCCTGGAATGGGTTGAGTCGTATCTGAAAGCGTACCAGGGCGCCCTGGTGCTGGTGTCCCACGACAGCCGGTTTCTGGATACCCTCGTGGAGCGGGTGGTCGAGATATCCCGGGGCGCGGCGACGGAATATACGGGCAACTACTCATCATACCTGATACAGAGAGACGAGCGCCGGGCGGTAATCGAGGCGTCTCTCAAGAACCAGCAGCGCGCCGTGGAAAGCACAACGCGCTTCATCGAGCGGTTCCGGTACAAAAGCACCAAGGCGCGGCAGGTCCAGAGCCGGATCAAACGGCTCGAGAAGATGGAGGACCTGGCTGTCGAGAAGGAAGAGCAGTCCATATCCCTCGACTTCCCCGATCCGCCCCGCGCGGGCCGGGTGGTGATGGAACTGGAGAATCTCACCAAGTCCTACGGTGCCACCACTGTCTTGCAGGACATCTCTCTCACCATCGAACGCGGCGATCGAATCGCCCTGCTCGGACCGAACGGGTCCGGCAAGTCGACCCTGGCGCGCATCATTGCAGGGATTGAAACGTTCCAGAGCGGGCGGAGAAATCCGGGACACAATGCCCTTCTCTCATACTACGCCCAGAATACGGCGGAGGCCCTGGACCCGGACAAGACGACCCTCCAGACCCTTGATTCCACTGCCCCCCTCAAATCCCCCGGAGAGCTCCGAACCCTTCTCGGGTGCTTTCTTTTCAC
>CAZAST010000106.1:6490-7564 GCA_964487805.1 uncultured Syntrophaceae bacterium | reverse complement strand
CAGAGTAGCAATGACGATATCGGGTCGTATGACACGGGCGGTCTTCGGCCACTACAACACAGCTTTCAGGGTGGGGCGCTTCGTAACACAGTATCGAAGGCATGATAACGAAGCAGTGCGGTTATAAAATGATTACAGGGGAAATACATAAAGAAAAAAGGGCTGTCATCTTTCGAGGCGCAACCCCTTAGTACGTAAACTTGGTGCCGGAGCTCGGAATCGAACCGAGATGCCCTTGCGGGCGGGGGATTTTGAGTCCCCTGCGTCTACCAGTTTCACCACTCCGGCTTGGCGGCTGATTATATAGTCGCACTTCGAATTGTCAAGAAAATTGTATTGACAATCCGCGGAACTGTGTGCTAGGGCTCTCCCCTATCATCGGGGCTGTAGCTCAGTTGGGAGAGCGCTTGAATGGCATTCAAGAGGTCGTCGGTTCGATCCCGTCCAGCTCCACCAGAAATATGAGGGGTAACGGAAACCGTTACCCTTTTTTATTCGCATCATTGTGACGCGCTGAATGCTCCTTCGATTGAGTGCCGTCCGAATTCCGTTCTCATTTTCTTCTTATTTTTTTCAGCAGGGCAAAAAAGTCTTGACAATAGTTTCCTGTTAGATTACTTGGTCTCCTAACAGTAGTTCTGAGGATGAGGCCGCAGGGCCGGTACGGTGTGATTCAACGATATCCTTTTCTGAGAATATGTCTATGCACTCTGAGATCGAACAAAGACCACCAATCGTCGAGTCAGAGATCGGAACGCGCATCAAAGCGTTCCGGAACAGCAGAGGTTTTACCCTCGAACAACTCGCTGAACGGGTCGGTCTCACAAAGGGCTACCTATCCAAGGTAGAAAAATCAAAAAAATCGCCACCCGTCAGTACGCTGGGCATTGTTTCCCGCGCCCTTGGCGTAACCATCTCCGCCCTTCTGGGGGAAGAGACGTCTTCCATTCCCCTGTGTCTTGTCAAAAAGGGGGAGCGAACCCTGATTTCACGAAGCGGCAACGCCTTCGGGTATTCCTACGAAGCCCTCGCCTACAAGTTTCCCAACAAGAAGATGGAACCGTTCATCCTCAC
>CAZAST010000106.1:0-6456 GCA_964487805.1 uncultured Syntrophaceae bacterium | reverse complement strand
GTATCGTCACGCAGGCGAGGAGATACTCTTTGTATTCCAGGGAACCATGAAATTCTATCACAATGATCAGGAATATATTGTTGAGGAGGGGGACTGCGTCTATTTCGACGCCAGTTTTCCTCATTTCGGTGAGTCAATGGACAATAAAAGAGTCAGATGTTTCATGGTGATTTATAACCAAAACGGTCTGTAACAGGATACAAACTACAATGAACGTGCACGAGATACACCATATCGGCGTCCTCGGGGCCGGCCTCATGGGGCACGGCATCGCTCAGGTTTTTGCCTCCGCGGGGTACAGGGTAAGCATTTTTGACGCTGACACCGCAACGCTGGAAAAAGCGAAAGAACGGATTGCCACCAATTTCGATGTCTTTATCCAATTGAAACTGGCCACTACCGCCGACAGAGACCGGTGCCTGAATCTGGTCACGATTTCGAAGGATCTTCCCGAATTGTGCGACGGGCCGCAGGTGATCATCGAAGCAATCTCGGAAAATATGGATGTGAAGAAAAAGATCTACGGCGAACTGGAACAATACGTTCCGTCCAACACCATTCTGACCAGCAACACCTCTGCGTTGAGCATTACCGATATCAGCGCCGCTCTTCAGCACAGGGGGCGGTTTATGGGCACCCACTTCTGGAATCCTCCCCACATACTCCCCTGCGTCGAAGTCATCAAAGGGGCGTCCACGTCGGAAGAGGATTTTGATGCGGTCTACGCGCTTCTGGAAAAGGTGGAAAAGGTTCCTGTCCGGGTACTCAAGGATATCCCCGGATTTCTCGGCAACCGCCTCCAGCACGCCATGTGGCGGGAGGCGATCTCCCTGCGGGAAAAAGAAATTGCCAGCGCCGAGGACATTGATAAGGTAGTAAAGTATGGCTTTGGTGCCCGCATGTCCTTCATCGGTCCTCTGGAGACGGCGGATCTGGCCGGGTTGGCCCTTACTCGCGATATTCACGAATACCTGTTTCCCTATCTCGAATCCTCCCTTGAGCCGTCGCCGGTGCTGGATGCGCTGGTTTCCGAAGGAGCAATCGGTGTCAAGGCAGGACGGGGGTTCTATGATTGGACGCCTGAGAAGATCCAGGAGATGATCCAGAAGCGGGACAGCGTGTTTCTGCGGATTATTCATGAAATAATCGGCAAAACAAAAGGCGGTTGAAAGAATGCCGGCTCGGGAGATGAGGGCCACACTCTTTAATGATGCGATTGACATAAAGGGGTACGCATATGAATGAATTTGCTGTTTTTTTCCTTCACGGACTTGCCTATGCCGGGCTGCTTTTCCTGGTCTCGGCGGGTCTCACTCTGGTCTTTGGCATGATGAATGTTCTGAACTTCGCGCACGCGGCCATGTATATGCTGGGTGCCTACTTTTCCTATTCCATCATGCTCCGTATGTCAGGGCAGATCTGGCTGTCTCTGATCGTGTGCCCCATAGCGCTATTCATCATCGGTGCTCTCATTGAACGATTCCTCCTGCGGAAAGTGCACGTCAACGGTCATGTTGCCGAACTTCTTCTGACCTTCGGTCTTGCCTACATCATCACGGAACTGGTGAAGTGGTACTGGGGTAATTATCCTCTGGCGGTGAACGTGAGCGGATTCCTGAACGGAACGGTTCAGATGATGGGTATCACCTATCCCATATACCGTATATTCATTTTTCTCTGTGCTATTTTTGTCGGCCTGCTCATGGCCTTCATCCTGTATAAGACGCGGCTGGGAATTATCCTCCGGGCGGCGGTGAACGACAGCGAAACGGTCAATACCCTGGGGGTGAACGTCCCCCTGGTCTTCATGGGTGTTTTCGCATTCGGCGCTGCTCTTTCGGGTTTTGCCGGGGTTATCGCCGGTCCTTTGCTTTCGACGTTCCCGGGCATGGCCCACGATATTCTTCTCGATGCCTTTGTTGTGATTGTCGTCGGGGGTTTCGGCAGTCTGGGCGGCGCGGTGGTAGCCTCCCTGCTTATCGGCGAGCTCCAGTCCTTCGGTGTCCTTCTGTTCCCGAAACTGTCCATAGCGCTGATGTATATGCTCATGGCGGCAGTCCTGATCATTAAGCCATCCGGTCTCTTTGGAGAGGAACAATAATGAAGCTGAAAACAAACAGTTACATCATTATTATCGTGTTATTCCTCCTGGGGGCGGTCATGCCGCTCGTCCTGAGGAGATATAACCTGTTCATGCTGACGGAGATCATCATTTTTGCTCTCTATGCCGTCAGCTACAATCTGCTTCTCGGGTACGCGGGGCTCCTGTCCTTCGGTCATGCCATGTTCTTCGGCCTGGGGGCCTTCGTGGCGGCTGTGTCTATCATACATATTCCGGGACTGACACTGGTGAGCGCCGTCATAATCAGTCTTGTGATTACTACTATTGCCGGGTTCCTGATCGGCGGTCTCCTGCTGCGGCACAAGGGCGCGTATTTTGCCCTTTTGACGATGGCCTTTAATGCCCTCTTTTACGCCGTGGCGACGAAATGGCACTCCGTGACGGGTGGCGACGATGGTCTCAGCATATCACGGCCTGAGCTCGATCTGGGCCTTGCCTCACTGTCCGTGTCCAGCGTATCGAGCTTTTATTATCTCATTCTTATCGTTGTCGGCGCTTCCATTGTCTTCTGCTGGTATTTCACGCACACGGCCATGGGTAAAACGGTTCTTCTCATGCGGGAGAACGAAGAACGCATGAAATTTCTGGGGTATAACACGAACATCAGCCGCCTGATCCTCTTCACCTTTACCGGCGCGGTGGCGGGGCTGGCGGGCGCCTTCTACACGCTTCATTTCCAGTTTGTCTCCATCTCCGCGATCAGCATCGACATGACCACGGCGGTTCTTCTCATGGTCTTTGTCGGCGGCACGCGGACCTTCTGGGGTCCCATACTCGGTGCTTTCGTCTACATCATCTTCCAGAACTATCTGAGCGACATCACCGATCGCTGGCCCCTGTTCATGGGCCTTATCTTTGTCTTTATGGTTCTCTATGTCCCGGGAGGGCTTTCCCAGACCATCATAAACATATGGCAGTGGTTTTCAGGGAGAACGGGTACCCACGGCAACGGGCCCGCTAAGGCGGAGGAAACATGATCATGACCGATTATCTGCATATCAAGGACATTCATAAGGACTTTTCAGGGCTTCAGGTTCTGACCGGGGTTGACTTCACGGTTGCCGAGAAGGAGCGCCATGCCGTCATTGGTCCCAACGGAGCGGGGAAAACGACGCTGTTCAATATCATCAGCGGGAACTTCAAGGCTTCTTCGGGGGCAATTCTTTTCAAGGGAGAGGATCTGTCCGGGAAACCCCCTCATGTTCTGAATCGGCATGGATTCTCCCGCTCCTTTCAGATCACGAATGTCTTTAATGAATTGACTGTTTTTGAAAACATTCTCACCGGGGTGCGATCTCGATACGGTCTGCGATATAATTTTTTTAAAAGGCCAGATCACAACGAAGACTTTCGTGAAAAAACCGAGGCTATTATTGAAGAGGTGGGGTTGAAGGATGTCGGTGATCTTCCCGCCAGTGCCCTTTCATACGGCCAGCAGCGAGCACTCGAAATTGCCATCACCCTTTCGACGGAACCTGAACTGATTCTTCTTGATGAGCCCACGGCCGGGATGACGCGTGAGGAGACCGGGCAGGCGATCAGCCTGATTGACAGGGTAACGGCCAATCGCACGTTGATCATTATCGAGCATGATATGGACGTGGTCTTTTCCCTTGCCGACACCATTTCGGTTCTCCATTACGGAAAGATTCTTGCTTCCGGCCCGCCCAGTGAAATCAGGAATGACCAGCGGGTAAAAGACGCCTATTTGGGGGAAGAGTAATCATGTTAGAAGTCAGAGACATCCACAGTTACTACGGAAAGAGCCACATCCTGAACGGCGTCTCCATGAATCTTAAAGAGGGGGAGCTTGTATGTCTCCTCGGGAGAAACGGTGTGGGAAAGTCGACGACACTGAAGAGCATCATGGGGGTCGTCGAACCCCGGCAGGGCTCGATCCGCTTCAAGGAAACCGAATTGGTCGGGAAAAAACCCTATGAGATCGCGCGACTGGGTGTCGGATATGTCCCTGAGGACCGGCGGATTTTCCACAGTCTCACCGTTCATGAGAATCTCCTCATGGGGATCAAAAGCCGGAAAGGCGAAACCACGGACGATGGAGCGGACGCCTGGACCATCGACCGCGTGTATAAACTCTTCCCCAAGCTGGAGGAACGAAAGAATAACAAAGGGGCGCATCTTTCAGGCGGAGAGCAGCAAATGCTCACCACGGTCAGAACGCTCATGGGGAACCCGCGGCTTATCCTGGTGGATGAACCAACCGAAGGGCTCGCCCCTTTGATTGTAAAAGATGTCCTGGAAACGCTTTCCGCCGTCAGGAAGGCGGGGGTCACCGTTCTCATGGTGGAGCAGAATTTCAAGGCGGCCATCAAGGTGGCCGATCGATACTACATTATGAGTAAGGGCCAGATGGTTTTCGAGGGGGATACGGACGCCCTTCTTGCGGCTGAGGATGTGCGGAAGAACTATCTGGAAGTGTGAGAAATTAACAAATCCACAAAACCAAACACTAGGAGGTGGGGTATGAAAAGAAGCATCATTAAGAGTTTATGTTTTCTGTCCGCAGTATTAATCTTGTCGCTGCCCCTGTACGCGGCGGCGGCCGATACCATCAAGATCGGGGGCACGGAGCCCCTTTCGGGGACCTTTAAGGATATCGGTGAGCGGTATCTGGACGGCGTGATTTACGCCGCGAAGGTTATCAATGCAAACGGCGGACTCCTCGGGAAGAAGGTGGAGGTTGTGCCGATCGATTCGGAGCTCAAACCGGATGTGGCGACCCGCAAGGCGCAGAACCTGATTATGAAAGACGACGTCCGTTTCTTCTGCGGCGGCACGGGAAGTTCCGTGGGAGCCGCCATGTCCCAGCTTGCCGAACGGGAAAACGTTATCATGTATACCTATGGAATGGCGGCGGCGACCATGACCGGTGCGAAGTGCAATAGAAACTTCTTCCGGCCCTGTGCCAACACCGACCAGCAATCCTATGCTCTGGCTGAGTTGATTGCGAGAAAAGGTTATGGAAAAGTTGCGATCATCGCCCAGGATTACTCCTTTGGCCAGGAAGCGCTGGCGGCGTTCAAAAAGAAGCTTGCCCAGGCGAATCCCTCCGCAAAGATCGTTGCGGAGCTCTACCATCCTGCAGGAACGAAGGACTACGCGCCCTATATCAGCCAGATCATCGCCGCCAAGCCGGACGTCATCTTCACCCCCAACTGGGGCAATGACCTGACGATACTCCTCAAACAGGGCCGTCCCATGGGGATGAACCAGAAGATATTCTCTTACTACATTAACGACGAAGTGACCATCCAGGCCCTCGGCGACGACAGCCTGATGATCGGCAATATGGGTGCCGAGGTCTATACCCTTTCCATACCGACCAAAAAGAACGAGGAATTTGTCGCTGGCTTCTACAAAGACATGGGATATTATCCGACCTGGCTGCGGGGCAAGGCCTATGTGGCCACCATGTTCTGGGCCGAAGCGGTCAAAAAAGCGGGGACCACCGATGTCGACGCCGTCATCAAGGCATGGGAAGGCCTGACCTACGACGGACCGGCCGGGCTCTGGACGATGCGCGCGTGTGACCACCAGGCTCAGATGCCTCTCTGGTACACGGAGATTGTTGCAAAGACAAAGTTCTTTGACCATGCGTTTGAAGCCCCGGCAGGCATGGTAGAGGCAAAGGACGTATCCGTGCCCTGTGAGGAAACAGGCTGCAAAATGAAGAAGAAATAAGATTGAGCAACGCTTTTTAAATCAGCGAGGTCAGGCATCCCGGGAATGTTTCATTCGCCGGGATGCCTTCTTTAAGAAGGAGAATTTCAATGGAAAAGTGCATCATTACGGTGGCCACAACGGGAGCGTGGCCGAAAAAATCGGATACTCCCTATGTTCCCACACAACCGCAAGAAATAGCGGAAGAAGTGTACGCGTGCTGGAAGGCGGGCGCCGCCATAGCGCATATACACGTAAGAGAAGACGATGAAAGCCCCGCCATGAAATTTGAGGCTTTCAAGGAAACGGTTGAACTGATCAGAGAAAAGAAGGATTGCGACATCGTGTTGAACTTGACAACATCGGGTTCAGTCGATCCGAATCTGACCCTTGAGGACAGAACAAAACACCTCAAATATCTGAACCCGGAGATGTGTTCCTATGACGCCGGATCGATGAACTGGATGCATGCGACCGTCTTCCTGAATCCGCCGCCGTTTCTGGAGGGATTAGCCAGATTTACCCTCGAAAATAATATCAAGCCCGAGCTTGAGATATTCGATACGGGGATGCTCTATAATTCACTGTATTACGGGAATAAGGGCCTGATCAAAGCCCCCATGCACTTCCAACTCTGCCTGGGCGCGCCGGGC
>CAZAST010000105.1:0-7672 GCA_964487805.1 uncultured Syntrophaceae bacterium | reverse complement strand
ACTCCGTACGGGTCTGTGCGGCCATGGCACTTTTATTGAGGATGGGCATCACTTCACCCCCTTCCCCTGCGGGTTGAGGCAGCTTTTCTCCTCCCTGGGGATCGTGCAGTGGGTGCAACAGGCGCCGGGTTTTTCCCTCATGGGCGGCTCAGACCTCCTTCTCTGTTGAGCGGAAGATTATAGAAAATCCGCATTGATGCAATACAAGGAAAAACGAACCATCCCGCTGGCGTATCGATAATTTTTCAGATAATGGTTTTACAATAGACACGTTCCCCGCTGGCTTTTTGCGTTCTCCCTATCTATCAGTGAACGGCGGGAATGGGCATCTGCCCGGCGTAGACCACCACGTACCGGAGGAAGAAACTGCCCACAAGAACGGAGACCGTCACGACCCCCGACAGCCACGGATTGTGCTCCCGGAGGGCAGTCTGCCGGACAAAATGGGGAACCAGTTCGTAAATCTCCAGGCAGAGCGGGAGAATGAGCCCCAGCGCCACCACGATTCCCCAGAAATGGAAGGTATAGGGCCCGCCCATGATCAACTGGGCGGCCCCCACGGCGCTGTGGGGAGAGACGTAGAGACCGAAGATAAAGAGCATGATGCTGATGATCATCAGAACGACCAGCACAAAATCGATGGTGTGGATCACGAACTTGTTGGTCTCTATCTGCTCCCGGCTCATGCCCTTGAACCCCATCACGCCGCAGCCGATGAGACAGATTGAGGCCGTCCCCGTCTTCAGGGCGGAGACCAGAAAGAGCATGGGAAGCATGGGATTGTTCCAGAACGGCCTCGCAACGAGTGCACCCAGGAGGACCCCCGTGTAGATCCCCACCAGGAGAGAAATCGGTATGCCGATCAGCCCGATCCAAGCCCGCAGGGTGCGGAGGTTTTTACGGTGGAGTTTAGCAAGAAGCGTACTTTCCTCTATCCGGCGGGAAAGGGTTTCTCCCCCCCAGCGCCGGCCCGCAGCCTTGACGAGATCCACCAGATCCCATCGGTCGGGAAGCCAGAGGTAGAAGTAGAGAAAGCTCAGGATGGAAAATATCATGAGCAGCCAGGCGCCGAGCGACATGACTGAGTAGCCCTGAAAGGTCACCAGCAGCTTCCAGAAGATTGCAGGCCGTTCCAGATCGTAGATGAGAAGGAGGATGCCCAGGATCAGAGGAAAGGGGGCGATGTACGCCCCGATACGGGTGATATCCTCATATTTCTTCTCGCCCAGGAAATAGGCGAGGGCCGAGATGGCAAAGGCCCCGGCGCTGACGCCGGCAACAAAAAGGTACACCGCTATCATCCAGTTCCAGAAGACGAAAATTGTTCCTTCCATATGACACTCCTCCGGTTGCCTGTAATGCTTTGTTGCCCCGGTACCCGGGAGCGGATCGGGGCGCGGGCATCGGCTTCGTGATTCGCCAACGGCGAATCAGGCCTAGCTTCACCCACCCCCTGTCGCGGGCTTGAAGTTGGGATCCATCTTCCCGAGCGATTCGTCCCGGAAAAAGGCCGGGGTATCCTTCGCGTAGGACAGTTCCAGGGGGGCATCCCGCTTATCCGTCCCCGAGGCGATCTCCCAGAGTTTGTCCTGGTTGCCGAGTTGCTGCCCCTGCGGCGTCTCAGCCCGTTTGCAGCCGGCGGCAAGGGACACGATGCCGGTGGCCAGGGCCGCCAGCCCGCATTCAATGAATTGTCGTCTGTCCATGGCTATCCTTTGTATGATTCTGCTCGTTCCTGACAAAGATATCGATCAGTTCGACCGCTCTCCGGTAAAACGGTTTTGCCCGGGCCCGCTCCATCTCCTCCCTGAGATTCGGGATCCAGTCGAGGTGGTCGGCAATGAAACGCCGGCTCTGTTCAGGGGTCCCGCCGCGATAGAGAAAGGCGAGAAACTCGAGCTCCAGGATCAGGTGATCGGGGGTGCTGCGGAAGACCTCCGGGACCTCGAGAGAGGCTTCCCGGTACACATCCAGGAGATGGACCGCGGAATCTCCCATAACGAGCCCCGTCGATTCGGCGAACACCATCCCGCATCCCTTGTCCTGCGTCCAGGGTTTGTACGTCGATTCCACCAGCGAGACGACGTTCCCCCCGTATCGGTTGAAGAGACGGTCATGCTCCTTTTTGAGGGCGGGTGCCGACCGCTTCATTCCCAGTTTTCCGAAGAGCGCCGTCAGAACCTGCGGGCTTTCCCCCCATCCGGCAAGGACTCCGGCAAGAAAGGATCGCAGCCCCGGCTGCTCCAGATCGGCCAGCAGATCCTCGTCCGGCGGCGCCAGGAGCGACGCGGCGATGGTGCAGAAAGTCTCTTTCTCGTTCGCGGTCATTATGCTCAGGCCTTCAGGTAGTAGATACGGGGTTTGGTATTCATTGATTCCTTGAAGATCTCCAGGCGGTGCCGGTTTTTGGCAATATATCGGGATACCTCGCTCGTTGGGTCGTCCAGATCGCCGAAGATGCGTACGCCGGTCATGCAGGTCGTGACACAGGCAGGGGTGCCCCCCTCCTCCACGAATTCGATGCAGAAGCGGCACTTCTCCACAAATCCTTTTTCGTTGATGATACGGACATGGTACGGACAGGCGGCGATGCAGTATTTGCACCCGATACAGTCATCCTGTTTGACCAGCACGATCCCGTCGTCCCGTTTGTACGATGCACCCGTGGGGCAGACCGCCACGCAGGGAGGATTGTCGCAGTGCTGGCACTGTATGGGCTGAAACTCCCGCTGGACGACGGGAAACGTTCCGTATTCCCGCTCCTCCAGAAAGTTGTAAGCGGCGGTCGCCGTCAGATGGTTCTGATTCTGGCAGGCCACCCGGCAGGCGTGGCAGCCGACACATTTCGTTTCGTCAATGACCATTCCGTATCGCGGCATAGGGTTCCCTCTCAAGCCTTCTTCACGGTGACGATGATCTCCGATGACATGGCGTGTCCCACCGTCGGGTCGAACAGGGTGGGGAGAAAATCATTGTAGGACAAACCCTGGTCGTAGGCGGTCCTCAGGTGTTTGGAGAATATCCCGTAACCGCTGGGAAGCCAGACGCAGGAGGGATGGAGCCCTTCCGTCAGCCTGACCCTGATCTTTCCTTCCCCCACCAGGGAGGTCATCTGCACCAGGTCTCCGTCGGCGAGGCCCAGCTTCTCGCCCCGGGTTCGGTTCATCCAGAGTCGGATCATGTCGTAGCGGTGACTGATCGCCATCAGATACGAGGTATTGGCCGTCATGGCGTGGGTGTGGTTGGCCTGTTTGCCGTGGATGAGACGGAACGCATGGGGATCCCCTTCATCCGGAGAGACCAGAGGGGGCTCCCAGCGGGGGATCGGAGGGTACCCCAGCCGTTCCAGCGTGGCGGAGTAGAGTTCGACCTTTCCCGACGGCGTATTCAGTGTATCCAGTCCCTCTTTCCAGTGGTCCCCGACGGACAGGACACCCTGTTTCTTCAGGTCGGCCAGGGTCACCCCGAGGGGCTTCAGGCGAAGCTCGTTTGCCTCTTCCAGGGTAAAGTTGAAGAACCGCCCCACCCCCATCGCCTTGCCGAGTTCTGTGATGATCCGGAACCCGGAGCGGGTATCGAAGAGGGGCTCCACAGCCTTCTGCTGGAGGGTGACCTGGGCCCGTTTGCCGGTATGCTTGGTATCCACCGCCTCGTCCGCCTCCAGATGGAATGATGCCGGAAGGACGTAGTGGGCGATGGACGCGGTCTCCGACATGACGGGATCGATCACCACCAGGAGTTCCAGTTTCTTGTACCCGGCGATGACCCGCTTGGGGTTGGGATTCGTCCGCAGGGGGTTGTTGTGGTAGACAAAGCCGCACTTCAGCTTTCCCCGCAGGGCCAGTTCGGGTATGGCATGGGAGATGCCGTCCCCGTAGGATCCCAGGGGATATCGTCCCGGAGTTCCCGTTCCATCGGCCTTCGGAACGAGGGGCCCTTCCGGCGCGGGATGGGTGGGCTGGAGTTCCCCCAGTTCGGCCGATTGGGAGAAGTAGACCCCGCCGGTCTGATTGATGTTCCCCAGGAGGCTGTTAAGAATCGCTACGGCCCGCGCGGTCTGGAAGCTGTTCAGGTACTGTGAACCGAAGGCGCCGTGGTAGCCGCGGTGCACCAGCGCCCGGGGTTTCTCCGCGGCCATCTGACGGGCGATCCGGACGATGGTTTCGGCGGGGATGTCGCAGATCTTCTCCGCCCACTGGGGCGGATAGTTGATGATCTCGCTTTCGAGGTAGTCGAACCCGACCGTATGCTGTCCGATGAAGTCGGCGTCGTAGAGTTTCTCCTCCACAATCACGTTGATCATCGCCAGAAGGAGCGCCAGGTCGGTCCCCGGCCTGACGGGGAGCCAGTCATCGGCGAGGATTGCCGTCTCGTTGTGCCGCGGGTCGACTACGACCAGCTTGGCCCCCGCCTCCCGCGCCTTGACGATATCCTTGACCTGCCCCAGATCGAGCCCGCCGGCGGGGTTCCTCCCGACGATCATGATAAACCGGGCATTCTTTAGATCATTCGACGGGAGCTTGCCGACGGTGAAGTTCCAGCCCGCGCTGCGGGCGGTGAAGCAGGTGGAGCCGTGGGTGAAGTAGTGGGGGCTCCGCATGGCGTGCATGAGCCGCAGGGCGTACTGGTGATTTGCCTGGGGATAATTTACCCAGAAGATCGTATCGGGGGTGTTGTCCAGGAGGAGAATGTTGATCTGCTGCCCGATCTCTTTATAGGCCTGCTCCCAGGATATGGGCTCGAAGCGACCGTTGACCCGTTTCAGAGGACCGCGGATCCGGCTGGGGTTGTAGAGATCGTGGATATAGCCGTGTCCCTTCGGGCAGAGGACCCCCTGATTGCCGTTCGCCTCCTTGTTCCCCTCGATCCGCCAGACACGGCCGTTCTTGACATAGGCGAAGATGGAGCATCGGTTCCCGCAACCGACGCATGTTGAGGGGATACGGGTGACGGGGGCCTTTTCGCTCGCCTGGGCCCAGCTTCCGAAATCCAGCGTCCCCATGGAGAGGGCCGCCGCCGTGGCGGCGGTACCCTTCAAGAACGTACGACGCGAGATGGTAAACGGTGTGTGTTCCATATCACCTCGACAGATGTGTGGTGCGGCGGATGGACGCCCGCGCAGAGAATGCGCGGACGCCCATTGCCCGTTATCGCTCTACCGGATGACCGGCCTTGACCCAATCAGCATACTGGAAATCGCCAAGGACGGCATTCTTGTAACCCAGATCTTTCAGCGTCTTGGTTGCAAGGGCGGATCGTCCTGCAGTTTTGCAGTACACGTAGACCGTGGTGTTCAGATCGGAGATCTTCTTGAAAATCGTGAACTCAAGGAGCCCCCGGGGTACGTTGATTGCTCCGGGCAAATGCCCGGCGGCAAATTCGTTGGGCTCGCGGACATCAAGGATGACGGCCTTCTCCTTGGCGTCGATGGCGGCCTTTACAACATCAGCCGGGACGGTCTTCACGGCGGCTTTCGCCGCGGCGACCATTTCCTTGACGATGGCGGCGGTGGGGTCTTCCTGGGCCATCACAACATTGACGGCGGAAAAGACCAGCGCCAGCACGGCCATAAGGACTACTATTCTTTTGTACAGGGGCATATCGTTCTCCTTTCTCAGGTGAGAATTGAATATGAAAACCCCCAGTATAGCTGGGTACCAATAATATAGGTGACGCTTCTCCCCTGTCAAGGGGAAAGAGTGTCCGCCGTGAGTGCGGCAGAGAGAGAATACCTGCTCGACGAGGCGTATGTCCTCTCTCGCTTTTTAATGTCGTAATAGATACTTGATCATCCCTGCATGAGGGATCGGGGAGTTCAGCCCGCGGCCTCGACCCGGCAGGGGACGTACCGGTGGAGCGGTGTGCCGAGCGGATCGCGGTGGGTGTTCTTCGAGAGGCGGTCCATGGGATATTGATGGTAGATGACGTTCAGCCCTTTTCGGCAGGCATATCCCTTACTCCGGGGGTCTTCCTTTGCTTGCGCGTACCCTCAATCGATACATCTTCCGTTGAGTTCTTGTCCATTGTGTTTCGGTGTCCGTCACGACGCGCGCATCCTCTGTCATCATGCCAAGCCAGCCGACCGCAGCGGGTCAAGCGATTTTTCACACACGGCACGGAAAGATTTTTGGTTGAATGTCGAACGGCCATCTGATATCAGACAATCTGGTGCGTGGATCTTCCGGCAGAATCGCTTCCTTTTGAAAGAGATTTTTCCTTTACGAATCGTTCGCACAAGTATCCCATATGTGCTTTGTTTTACTGACGAAGAAGGTCTCATGATCACATCCATCGAAGACAGTCCCCTTTATCGTATCGCTAATCCCCGGAGCATCGCTTTTTTCGGCGCTTCGAATAATTTCATACGGATGGGATCAATCATGTTGTCCTCTATGGAGGACCCCCGGTACGAAGGGACGATCTACCCCATTCATCTCACCGAGAAAGAGGTGCGCGGGCACACGGCATACCGGAGCGTTGCCGATCTCCCCGAGATCCCCGATCTGGCAATCATCGTTCTTCCCATAGACATGGTCTGTCAGACAATGGAGGAATGCGGAAAAAAAGGGGTCCGCCATGCGATAGTGGTGTCCGGGGGGTTCAGGGAGGCGGGCTCCGAAGGGGCCGCCATGCAGAGGCGGCTTGAGCAAACAGCCGACGAATACGGCATCCGGTTTCTGGGACCGAACTGCCTGGGCGTGGCGAACACGCATATCAAGCTGAATCCCACCCCCCTCCCGGCGGAAGGCTCCCCCGGCTTTGTCGGCCTGGCCTCACAAAGCGGAAGCTTCATCACGCAGATGTTCAATTACCTCCATCGTCACGGCATGGGGTTCAGCACCGCCCTGAGCGTCGGGAACGAGGCCAATATCGATATCATCGACTGCATGGAATATCTCGGCGCCTGCCCGAAGACGAAGGTGATCGCCCTGTACGTGGAAGGGATCACTCGCGGACGGAAATTCATGGAAACGGCGCGGGCAATCACGCCCCATAAGCCGATTGTCGTCCTGTATGTGGGCGGTTCCGAGACAGGCAGACGGGCGGGGGTATCTCATACAGGAGCGATGGCGGGTCCCGACGGAATTTATGATGGCATGTTTCATCAAAGCGGTATTGTACGGGCGCAGACCCTGTCCGAGCTTTTTGATTTCTGCCTCGCCCTGGGCACGCTCCCCAGACCCGGGGGGAACCGTGTCATCGTCCAGACCCATTCAGGGGGGCCGGGCGCGGTGGCAGCCGACGCGCTGGGCCGGGCGGGGCTGACGCTCCCTTCTCTATCGTCCGATACGATCCGGAAGCTCCGCGAAATCATCCCGAAGACGGCCAGCACGAATAACCCGGTTGATATGACATTCAGTAAAAACCCGACGGATGACTTTCACCGGATCCCGGACATCCTGCTGCAGGAGGAGAACGCGGACATGCTCCTCGTCTACTTCCTGACACCGGAGATCTTTATAGAACGGGGCATGAAAAGTCTGGGTGTTCCCCCGGAAAAGATCCCCGAAGAGGTTAGGAAATTTACCGATCAGAACATTGAATCCTTCTTCAGCCTCACACAAAAGCACGAAAAACCGATTATCGGGTATACCTACCGGAGCCTTCAGGAGAGAATGCTGAAAGGTCTTCTTGAGCGGGGAGTGCCGATCTATCCGGGACCGGAGCGCGC
>CAZAST010000104.1:0-7772 GCA_964487805.1 uncultured Syntrophaceae bacterium | reverse complement strand
TTCCCGAAGCCAGGATTGTCGTTCGTTCTCCGAGCTGTCGGCAATGATCCTGAACATTTTTCGGTGGTACTGATTTATGCCGAGAAATCCGAACACGCACTTTTCCCATATTTTGTCCAGGGGATCGCAGAAGTAGGTATTTTCGCGTTCTTCATCGGTATTTGACGTGTTGTACACAACTCCGATTTTCCCCTTGAGCTTCTCGATCGGTAATCCTCCTCCGGAAGCATTGTCCGGGAAATCATAGGCGTGTGGAGGGCGGATGACCCGGTCAATGTATCCCTTGAGAATCGCCGGGGGCTGACCCCACCAGTTTGGATGAATGAATACCAGAATGTCGGATTCAACGAGTTCCTCAGCATAGCGATTGACCAGTGGATCAGTTGATGTATCGGAACCCAGTTCCTGCTTCGTCAGTACCGGATTGAAATTTTCTGCGTAGAGATCGTGCGCGTATACGTGTATGCCGTTATCGGCGAGTGCTTGTAGTACGGTGTCGAATATTGCATGATTAAAACTATTCGGATATGGATGTGCGAGTAGTACCGATGCGGTCATGGAGCCTCCTGGTTTGAATGCCACGCTATGGGATCAATTGAAATGATATTCCCTTTTCCAGATATTTGTCGATAATTTTATAGAATAAATTTGTAGTGTGTTCATGATCATGTATAAGTATAATATCACGGGTATCATCACAACAAAGACTTCGACCCTCAAACGGATAGTCCTCATCGATTCGCGAGAGAATTGCATTCTCTTCGGACAGCCCCCAGGGAGCTTGGGGGTTGCCAAGGTAATACTCCGCCTGGTCATACGTACAGCGAACATCACGCTCTTCAAGGAGGGATTTGTCTGCGAAATACTTCAGATTGATCCCCTGAAAATTTGGCTGCTCATAGTGGAGTTGCGAGAGATGCTTTTGAATCCATGTTCTTTTTTCACTATCAGTATACAGACTCGGTTGATCGGATGGCAGGTTCCAATGTTCTTCATACTCAGTTCCGGATGTATGTCCTCCGGTGTCAAAATATGGAAAACGAAAATAGTTCCCGGGCCGAACACGGCCGGCATCTGTATACAGTGCTTCAATGAGTTGATCGGTTGTGTTAATTTCCTTGGCCGCATCCGCTATGCTCAGATCCGAGAAGTGTCTATGCGTGTACGAATGATTACCGATATGAAATCCTGCCCTGATTGCGGTGATCATGTCGGAATATCGTTTTTCGATATTTTCACCGATACAAAAGAATAGTGCCGGGATATTTCGATCTCTCAGATAGCTGACTTTTTTCAGGAAATCAACACTTGGCGCATCATCAATGGTCAAATAGGCTTTTTTCATTGTTGTCCTCGGGGTTGGTTGCATGGTTGGCTGCCGGCAAGGGAATCAGGACTTACCGGGTTCTTGCCGCGTCAACGAGTTTTCTTGTATGTGTCAACAAACGGTAATCACCCGGCTCTCCATGACCGGGTATTACGAGATCCGTATCGGGAAAGCGTTTTTCAAGATTTGTGATTGCTTTGGCCCATTCAGCAAGATTACCGTCTCCAGAATATCCGACTGTTGTAGCGGTTTCTGAAAGCAGTATGCAACCGCCGAAAAGCAGTTTTTTACCGGGAATGAATACAACCACATTATCGTATGTATGGCTTGGCCCGGGGTAGTAGATTACTGCCTTTCCGGAACCGAGTGTAATTGTTTGTTCTTGCTGTATGTTGAAAGTCCGGGTCGGGGCATGAAAGGTGAATCCGGAATATGCCTCGCGGTATTTTTCATTTTTTGATCCCGTAAGCCAGCTTCGCAGAGTCGCCATTGTCGCTTCGCTTTTTGTGGCAAGCAGTTCAACGGTGAGATCAGAACCGTATACGGGGATGTTTCGTCGGATGAGTTCTTCGTTTCCACCGAGATTGTCAATATGAAACCCGGTATTTATTTCTGTAATTGTTGTATGGTCAGTAAAGCGTTCATGAATCCAGTCAATAACCTGCACCGTAGCTTCGGGGGTATAGGGGGTATCAACCCAGAGAATGTGTTCATTGTCCATCAGGACTATCAACGAGTTCCCCGGCCAGGGAAAGCTGTGGGTTACAAGAAATATTTCCGGCCGGATTTCGGTAATTACCAATTCATCTGACAGTTGAAACGATGAAAGGGTAGTGTCTCTGGACGTGCAGCCTGTTGTTGCGAGTATCATGCTTGCCACTATGAAGAATCGTAGAATAAATGATGGTGTTGAGTATCGCCTGATTGACACTTTTCGGATCATGGTGATCCCTCCGTTATATAGGTATCAAGAGTATTGTTCATTACAGTACATTAATGACTCAATCTATCTGCAACGAGTTCATAGAAGTTCCATTTTTCGCCTTCGGTATGAACATGTACATTGCTGAAATCCCAACCAATGTCCTTCCCGACTGATTCATACTGAAAACTATGCGTCATGATATACCTGCCCGGGATTCAGTCGTAGCTTTTGCGTGTTGCTTCATCGCTCAACGACGGCTGGATCAGTTCCTTCCAGCCATCAGCTTGCCAGGTTTTCAGGTTATTATGAGTTATCAGGTAATTCTGCGGAATGGGGTGTGTTCCGACAATGACCGGCACCCGGTACTTCTCTTCAATGAAACGTTTGAACTGGATGATGTACGGGCATGGAGGATATCCGACGATGAATCCTGTCGCGAAATGGATTGCTTCAGCTCCGTTTTTAATCATCTCGGCAGGTGCGTACTCGATATTCCCGCCAGGGCATCCACCACAGCCGGAGTAACCAGCAAGCTCCAGAGGAATGGTTGCGTCATATCGTTCAAACGCCCCTTCCCGGTTGCGCATCGCCCTGAAACATTTTCCGCCGGCACAGGTTTTGTATCGGTCGCAAATGATTATTCCGATTTTCATGCGGGTATCTCCTCTTGTAGTGATGTACATGTATTGTAATGAAACTGAAGGCTATTGTCAGGTATGTTGCTACTTTGCGTAGTGATCCCATAGTGCCTTCGCAATCTCCGCGATGATCTTTTCGGTTTGATTAGTTGTTCTGTCCTGTCTCATACGATTCTTTGATTTTAACATACCGTACCGTCATTTTTTCAATCTCTTTCATTTTTGCAAACGAATCAGCGTACCAGGGACTGTTTTCATGTTCGTTAACAATGAGTGCAAAACTGGTATAAGCCCTTGCCATTTCCGTGATCAGGTTTTGAATGATGTCCGGTGCTTCTGCGTTGGAATGGCTTGTTCCGGTAAGAGATTTGACGTCCATTGAGAATGACTTCCATTTTGAGGGATGGATATTTTGAAATCGCTGTATACCTTCTTTATAGATTGAATAGGCTGTGTCATCGGGCTTCTGTTCATCAGTACATGAAGGGTTGTCTGCTAGTTGACTTTTAAGATTCGAATATGCCAGATTCAGGCGAATCATGGCAAGATGACTCGTCAAATTGTCTTCATTTCTGTCTGGATGGAAACACTTTGATTTTGTCCGATACGCTTTCTTTAATTCTTCCATCGAGAATGGTTCTATTATTCCCAGTACCTGAAAATCTGTCATTTGCGTTCCTGTGAAAGCGGGAATGTGATTTGGTGCATACTTGTGTCCAGAAATCGTAATCTTGATATTATATTGCTGCAACCTCACAAGATTATTCAGCTTTATGTTATTATCGTTCTAGTACGTTCACGTACAGTTACCGCAATATCGGCAGAAAGACTATACCCGAGCTTTGCAGATGTTCGGGCGGATATGGACAGCATTGTTGAGGTTTCTTCAGTATGTCCTGTTTCAGCGAGTATAATGCCAAGATATCCCGCGGCTTCATGCACACTCTCATAAAGCGCCTCTGTGTACGTAAAAACTTTGATGAAGTGATCAATTGCACTATTGATTTCACCTTGTGCAAATTTCAGTGTGCCCAGATTGGCATGAGCATAGCCTTCCCGAAGTGGATCCAGTCCCAATGTAATTGCACTCTGAAAACTGCTGATAGCATTTTGTGTATTCCTCTCGTTTATACAAGCGATTGCATGCTGGAAAGCATCTCCGCCCTGTCCCGGATAGCCAAGCATCGAACTGTCTTTACACTGGATAGATTCGTATCCGTCAGGTAATACAAGGGAGGCAGTAAGTTTTGTCTCCGGAGCAATTTCTTTTATTCTGGTTTCTGGTTTTACTTTATCTTTCATTGGTATACCGAGTGCTCTTTTTGCTTCCCTGGTTACAGTGTCTGCAGAGTGATGCAATAATGTATGTAATAATTCAGATATGTCCTGATCATCTGATATGGCAGAAAGATGCTTTACAATGTGTAGCATGATATCCTCGGATTTGTCATGTTCACGTGCAATGGCAAGAAGCTTTTCTTTGTGTAACGTTTTTTGATTACATAAGGTCAGCGCCGCTTCATGTTTGACATTGCCTGAACTATTCTTCCAGAATGTGTAGATTTTTTCGAATTCATCGGGAGTAAACTCTTTGCTACCGCTTCGCAGTAGTCGCAACGATTTAATCTGGATTGATTGATTTCCGTTCAGACATGAAAGCAATATCATATTGGAATATGAGTTCTTCTTGATCGAGCCCAGTGCCGTAATCAACTCCAGAATATGGTCATTGTCGCTGGTGGCATTCATGATTCGAATAATGGTATTTGTATCGTCCATTGGCCCCTTTTGTTGTATCACTTCCGTTGCCGTTTGAATAAATCTTGCCCGGTCTGTCTTTAATTGCGGTATCGTTTCCAAACCCCGTAGTTCTTTGAGCAAAAACTCCCGATCTACTGCTGTTGCTGAATGTTTTGTATTGAATTGATCAGTACGTGGACTTGAATCTTTTATTTTGTCGCTTGTTTCATTCTTACTGGTTTGCTTCTTCCAATTTTTGGGCATATTCTCCCATATCTTTTTGTCATACATCTGGATGCAGTCAGTAATTTTATCAAGATATCTTTTTTCGGATGCAATCGCCTTAGCTGTTATTCCGACAAGATATGAAACCGGGAAAGCGATTGAGGGTGCGAGAATAAGTTTCCAGACAAAGGAAGTCGTATGGAAGCCCAGTATTGTATGAGAAAGGAATGTTATCGGGATGTACACTAAAAGTCCGGTATATCCTGCTTCAGCGGGGTATTGTAAATTGGGAGGTTTTCCATAGGAAGATTCAATCAGTTTTTGTATATCAGCAGCGTATGCTTTCCCTGCAAGCAATTTTTTGATCAGTTGTAAGCAACGTCGTGGGGCATATGATCGATAGATGGCAAAAAGCACTCCCCACGAAGCCGTTAATGAAAAAACAATAGTTCTGAATAAGCCGTAGTCCAGTGTTCGTGCAGTCCAGAAGCTCCCAAGAAACAGGACACAATAGGAAATAAACCATACCATAAAACCCTCCTTCTTAATTTCTATGAACAAAAGATATACAATAGAGTAATACGCTAATTGTGATCTATCTATGTTGAATCAATGGTAAGAGTTATTTGCAAATCATATTTAAGATAAACCATGTCGACAAGTTGAATGCCTTCTTCAAACATGACGTGGTCATAATTATCGGTGAAAAAGTTTCTGATCCGATGGGATTGCCTGAAGCCGCAGCTTTCGTAGAATGAGAGGATTGTTTGTGTTTCGCCAGTTCCAACCAGTATGGTTTTATACTCATTCCTGTACTGCTCGCAGATGTATTGTATGAGGGCTCTTCCATATCCCTTGCCGCGGTATTGTTCGTATGTCGCGATGTTTTTCAGTTCACACACATCGTTGTCTACCGGCAATACAACACAAACACTCTTCAAATCGCCATCATATAGCGCAAACAAATCACCATCGGGCAGATACCGGTCGATCATGTCTTCCTGTTCGTCGGCAATCAGCAGCAAGTCGAGAAACTGTTTTTTGTTTTCGGTAATCTTTTGAATTGTGATCATTTCTATTAAACCGGACTTTTATGGGCAGTGATGAAATAATTTGGAGGAATGTCATACAGGTTGTCTGTTTCAAGTATTGAAAAACCGGCCTTTGTAATTACCGATTCAAGTTCGTTCGTTGTGTACTCCTTCATGTACGGAATAACCCCTGAGCGGGAAAGGAATGATTGAATTGTGCTTATAATTGTTTTCTTCTCTCCGGAACAATCGGTGACCGATATGAAAAGACCATCGTCTTTTACCAGTTGACGAATTCGTTCGAGTACTTCGTCAATATTCGTCAAAAAATGCAATACGTTGAACGCGAGCACTACATCAAATGAGTTTTCCTTGATCTCGCTACTCATGATGTCGCAAACCGAGTAACGGACATTGTTGATGGAATGTTCTCTTGTCTTGTTCGTGGCAACAGAAATCATGTTCCGGGATATATCTATTGCGTGGATTTCTTGAACTTGTTTGGCAAGTTCAATGGTCGTAATACCCGTGCCGCAAGCGAAATCAAGAACCGTGTCAGTATTCTTCAGGTAGGGTGTGGCTTTCTCAATAGTCAACTTGTATGTATCACGATATTTCTTGTCGACTTGTGTGTCATACCGATGAGCGATCATATTCCAGAATTGTTCAGCTTTTTTCATACTCTACCTGTTGTATTACTCTTTACCGGCTGCAGCATCCCGGTTTTGTTCGTCAACGATTTTCTTCCAGCTATGGAGAAGATCTTCCCACATACGTTTATCGTGTTCCTGGATACTGTCGACTATTTTTTTCAGTATTCTTTTTTCTGCCGCGAGTTTTGTAGTCACAAGACCGATGATAAATGAAACCGCGAAACCTATAATGATGGCAAGGATCAGTTTCAATATAAAAGAAGACATGAACAATCCCAGCGCTGTCCAGGATAGAAAAATACAGGGTATATAGGTGATAAGTCCGATCAGTCCTGCTTTTGCCGGATGCTTGAAGTCGGGCGGATTGCCGTAGTCGGGTTCAATCAGTTCCTGCAGGTTGGTGTAGGGCAGGTTATGTTCAAGGGATTTCCTGACAAGGCGCAAGCAAATCCTCACACGCCATGCCCGGTGAATGGCGTAGATCAGACCCCACGTAATGGTTAATGAAAAAACGATGGTCACGAAGATACCGTATCCCAGTGCTCGTGCACCCAGAAAGCTTCCGACAAACAGGACGCAACAAGAAATAATCCATATCATATCAACCTCCGTTCAATGTGATCAGATGGTATCATGTATCGTGTTATGGTCGAATTCTGTGGTTGCTATCGTTTTCTGCTGAAAAGCAGCGTGTCAAGCTTTATACCTATGTTGTGGATTCCCCGTATTTCCTGGGTCATTACATGGGGGCTCTTCACGGTCTTGATAACGGGAATGAGTATATATCCAGAGAGAACATAGAACCATGCATTGATTAAGCCGGTATTGAAAAGGCTGATATTCACAAAAACCACGACGCCCAACAAGATGCCAGCGGTAATCAATCCAACCGAATAGTCACGGTATTGTATGGTCCAGATCACATGCTGGATGATGTTGGTTATCATGAACGCCGAGAGGGCTACCATCAGGATGGAGAAGATGATCCTGTTCTCAACAAAAAGTAATGCGATTCCGGAAACGCCGAAAATCAGAATGCTTATGAAAATAATCCACACCCTGATGCTTCTGTCTGTTGATTCCGGGATGCCGGTATAATGCTTTTTGTACCATCGCAGGATATTCCATTCTTCAAATTCATGTAAGGCGAACATGACGGGCAATGATAAAACCAGAAGGTATACGGGAATGATTGTTGATTGCATATCCATTTTTTCCTCACTTTCTCCGACA
>CAZAST010000103.1:0-7853 GCA_964487805.1 uncultured Syntrophaceae bacterium | reverse complement strand
TAACCCGTACCTTTTGAAATGTGAAAGTTTGTGATAGGGTTTTTCAACAGACCCAAGGTCACAACTATTTAAAGATTTTATATAAGAGAAAGTATTGCCTTTTTGTATATCTCTTTCTATTGAAGGAAGAAAACCTTTGCTTTTAGTAACTGAATCTACAACTTCTTGAATATATTTTTCTGCTTCAGATTCACTAAGTCCTTTAATTTGAGGAACTGCATTTTCTCCTAAAACTATGTTTTCAAGAGAACTTAATTTATCAATTTCTTCTTTATAAATAAAATCTCTAGGATCAAAAGAATCATTTTTATAAATATGTTCTTTTAATTTATAAATATCACTTAAAACCTTTTGTTTCTCAGAAGAAGATAAAGGAGAAGATACTCTTTTTTCTAAAGTTTGTAATGTATCATAAAGAGAGGAATCCTGATTAACTCTATAAACTTCTTCTGAATGTCCTGACAAATAAAGTTGCTCTTGCACTCTTTTCTTTTCATCTCTTGCACTATCAGATGAATTAAAATCTGGATTTAAAGAATCTGCAAGAATTTTTACTCTTGAATTTATAACATCTTCTCTATTTTTATCTTGTTTTCCATTTGGATGATTATTTTTTAAAACTTCATCAATATTTGTTTTAAAAAAACCTCCAATTTCTCCTTTCCTTGCTTTTTCTTTAAAATTTCTTTCTTGTTCTTGAATTGCTTTTATTTGTTTTTCTTGACTATCATAAGGAAGTTCTTGAATTTCCTGATAACCCTCAGGAACAATATATTGATCTGTAGCAATCGTGTTTTTGCTTACATCCGAACCCGCCCCGGCGCATCCAATACTGAGGGCAAAGGGAATCAACACGGCCGTTGCTCTCATGTGATGAGAATATTTTTTTGCACGTTCTTTTGCTGATTCATAGATGCTCATTGCAACGCATGTCCTTATGATTGGATTAGAAACGTGTTGTCGTGCAAATGTGACTCATTGTTGCCCGCAAAAAGCAAAAGCCCCATCTCTTTTTGTAAGAAACAGGGCTTTCGATGATCAGGCCATAATCCCCCCACGCGGTTATCGCTGTTCAAAGGCGCGTATCATACAAAAGATTCCAATGAAACCTGGCAAACGACTAACTCTATTGCGGTATCTTGTCAAGCGATATTACCGGAAGTGCCCCCGGCTTTGCCGGGAACGGCCCTCACACGAAGAGATGCTCCGATAACTCCCTGATGGTGCCGATGGGGATCCGGGTCAGGTACGTGTCCGTCGCCGTTTCGCCGGTGGCGGATCCGGGCAGGATGCAGCGGGTGAAGCCCATTCTGGTTGCCTCTTTGATTCTTTCATCTATCCGGCCAACACTGCGCACCTCCCCCGTCAGCCCCACCTCGCCGCACACAACGGTGCCCGCGTCGATCGGCCTGTTCAGGTAACTGGACATGAGAGATGAAATAATGCCGAGGTCCACCGCCGGCTCGTCCAGCTTGACCCCGCCGGCAACGTTGATAAAGATATCATGATTGCCCAGGTGAAGCCCGCACACCTTTTCCATCACGGCGGCAAGGAGCGAAACCCGGTTATGGTCCACGCCGATGGTCGTTCTCCGGGGAATGCCGAAGGTGTTTTCGGTGACCAGTGACTGGATTTCCACCAGCAGCGGGCGTGTCCCTTCCATACTGGGAACCACGACCGATCCGGCCGCGCCCTTGGGCCGTTCCGCCAGGAAGAGCGCCGATGGATTCGAGATTTCGATGAGGCCGCGGTCGCGCATCTCGAAGACACCGATCTCGTTGGTGGGGCCGTACCGGTTTTTGACATTACGGATAATCCTGAAGGAATGCCCCGAATCCCCCTCAAAATACAGGACCGTATCCACCATGTGTTCTAATATTTTGGGCCCCGCTATCGATCCTTCTTTCGTAACATGCCCGATCAAAAACAGGGGAATTCCCGTTTTCTTCGCCGTGAGAATCAGTTTTCCCGACGCCTCCCTGATCTGGCTGACGCTTCCGGGGGCGGAGGAGAGGGCCGACGAGTATACCGTCTGGATGGAGTCGACGACAACGATCCCCGGATGCATATCATTGATACGCCTCAGGATATTCTCAAGAGAGACCTCCACGAGGACCATGAGGTTTGCTGACGAGGCGCCGATGCGCGCCCCCCGGAGCTTGATCTGGCGGGCCGATTCCTCTCCCGACACGTAGAGCGCCGTCAGGCCGCCGGCGGCAAGGTTCTGCATGACCTGCAGGAGGAGCGTGGATTTCCCGATGCCCGGATCGCCACCGATGAGTATGGCGGACCCGCCCACGATGCCGCCTCCCAGCACCCGGTCTATTTCGGCGATTCCCGTTTTGAGACGGTCCTGTTCATCCGACGGGATAGCGTCGATGGGGAGTGGTTCCTCATTGAAGGACGCGTCGGGGAGACCCGCGCTGAAATCCTCCCGCTCCTCCTCTTCCACAAACTGGTTCCATTCCCCGCAGGATGGACACCTGCCGAGCCATTTAGCGGATTGATGGCCGCAATTCTGGCAGAAAAAGGTGGTCTTTATCTTTTTCATATCCTTTCCCCGCATGTGTCCGCTCCGTCCTGACGATTTGACAGACTCTACTCAATGTAAGCGCTTTACGCAACTCAAAATCATATGCCGCCATCCCGAAATTGCCCTGAATCTTCACTTATGAATAGACAGGGATTTACAATTCTGGTATGAGCACTTTTTACCGACAGATGAAGGAAGGTGTGTGTATGAACAATCCAAATTTCAGTTCCGGCCCGTGCGCCAAGAGGCCGGGGTGGAACGTTGATGTATTGCAGGGGGCGGCACTGGGCCGCTCGCACCGCAGCGCCCTGGGAAGGGAACGGCTGGCCCGGGCGATAACCGAAAGCAAGAAGGTTCTCGGCGTACCGGATGAGTATCGTCTCGGCATACTCCCGGGGTCCGACACCGGCGCCTTTGAGGGAGCCATGTGGTCTCTTCTGGGCCCCCGGCCGGTCACGGTGCTCGTATGGGAAAGTTTCAGCAAGGGGTGGGCGACGGATGTGGAAAAGCAGTTGAAACTCAGCCCCACCGTCCTTGAGGCGGATTACGGAGAGATACCCGATCTCGGCGCGGTCGACTGGTCGAACGACGTGGTCTTTGTGGCAAACGGCACAACAAGCGGCGTCAGAATCCCCGACTGGCAATGGATTCCCGACGACCGCGCGGGCCTGACCCTGTGCGATGCCACCAGCGCCGTCTTCGCCATGGATATGGAGTGGTCCAAGATCGACGTGTTGACCTACTCGTGGCAGAAGTGTCTGGGCGGGGAGGCGGCCCATGGCATATTGATTCTGAGTCCGCGGGCCGTGGAGCGCATAGAGGCGTATGATCCCCCATGGCCGATGCCGAAGATATTCCGCATGAAAAAGGGAGGAAAGCTCAACGAGGCCATCTTCCAGGGGGACACGATCAACACCCCCTCGATGCTCTGCGTGGAGGATTATCTGGACGCCCTGGGCTGGGCCAAAAAAATCGGTGTGGCCGGTCTGATAGAACGAAGCAGGGCCAATCTGAAGGTGCTGGAGGAGTGGGTCGGGAAAACAGACTGGATCGATTTTCTCGCCGTGTCTGAAGATATCCGGTCCAGCACGTCGGTCTGCCTGAAGGTGACGGACGGCAGGTTCCAGGCGCTGTCAAAAGGAGATCAGGCGGCATGGATCAAAAAGATAGCCGGGCAGTTGAGCGCGGAAGGCGTCGCCCACGACATCGGATCATACAAGGATGCCCCTCCCGGATTCCGCATATGGTGCGGCCCCACGGTTGAGGCATCGGACGTCAGGGCGGTAGTTGAGAAACTGGAAAAAGCCTGCGTAAACGGGATGGGGAACATATAATCATCCACCGGACAGCGAGGCAACAATAGATGAAATGAAAGGATACAACAGAGAATGAAAAAGGTTCTGGTAAGCGATACGCTGGCGAAAGAAGGCGTCGAAATATTCAGGAATGCTCCGGGGATTGAAGTCGATGTCATGACCAACCTGACCCCCGATGAGTTGAAAGGGGTTATAAAGAATTATGACGGGCTCGCCATACGGAGCGCCACCAAGGTAACAGAGGAGATTATCAAGGCGGCCGACAGGCTTAAGGTGATCGGCAGGGCCGGGATGGGCCTTGATAATGTGGCGGCCGAAGCGGCAAGCAAGAAGGGGATCGTGGTGATGAACACCCCCGGCGGCAACACGATCACGACGGCGGAGCACGCCATCGCCATGATGCTTTCCCTGGCCCGGCGAATCCCGCAGGCCACCGCCTCCACAAAGGCGGGGAAGTGGGAGAAAAAGAAGTTCATGGGTTCGGAAGTATCCAACAAAACGCTGGGGATCATCGGTATCGGCAGGGTGGGATCCATTGTGGCGAACCGCGCCCAGGGTCTGACCATGAACGTGATAGCCTACGACCCGTTTATATCACAGGAGGCCGCGGAGAAGATGGGGATCTCTCTCGCGCCGCTCGACGAAGTCCTCCAGAGAGCCGATTTTATTTCCGTCCATACCCCGCTGACGGAAGAGACGCGGGGACTGATCAACGCCGCTTCCTTCGCGAAGATGAAGGATGGCGTATTCATCATCAACTGCGCGCGGGGAGGGATCATCGACGAAAACGACCTGTACGACGCCCTGAGCTCCGGGAAGGTCGCCGGCGCCGCCCTTGATGTCTTCGTCGACGAGCCGACCACCAACACGAAGCTCCTCTCTCTGGACAATATGATCTGCACACCGCACCTGGGGGCATCCACGGACGAGGCGCAGCGGAATGTGGCTATCGCCATCGCCCACCAGATCGTCGATTATCTGACAACCGGGGAGATCAAGAATGCCGTGAATTTCCCGTCCGTCAGCGCGGAGACCCTTGCCCTCATAAAGCCATACTTGACACTGGGAGAAAAGATCGGCACTTTTGCCGCGCAGATCGTGGTAGGGGGGATCAAGGAGGTTGCCATTGAGTACAGCGGCACCATACTTGATCACAATGTGGCACCCGTCACCGTATCGTTTCTCAAGGGGCTCCTCACGCCGGCCCTGAAAGACAGCGTCAACTACATCAACGCCCCGGTTATAGCGCGGGAGCGGGGGATCAGCGTTATAGAATCGAAGAGCAGCGAGGTGAAGGACTACAAGAATATGATCTCCGTCACCGTCAAGACGGACCAGGAAGAGGCGTTCGTGGCGGGGGCCATATTCGGCCGGGAGGATCTGCGAATCGTCAGGATCAATCAATTCATGCTGGATGTGATTCCCGAAGGAGCCATGCTCATGCTCTACAATCACGATAAACCGGGCGTTATCGGTAACATAGCCACTACCTTGGGGAATGACGGCGTCAATATCGCGCGGCTTCACCTGAGCCGCGAACAGGTGGATGGGGAGGCACTCGTCGTTCTGAGCACGGACTCCCCCGCTTCCAAAGATACCATGACCAAACTGAAGGAGCTTCCCAACATCATATCCGTTATCAGAATGGAGATGTAGCCGTTTCTACATCACGCAACGGAGAGAGTGATCCATGGCACAGGTAATCATAGTCGGCACCCAGTGGGGGGATGAAGGAAAGGGAAAGATCGTCGATCTCTTCGCCAGAGAGGCGGATGTGATCGTCCGTTTCCAGGGAGGGAACAACGCGGGGCACACCCTGGTGGTCGAGGGACGACAGACCATCCTGCACCTGATTCCTTCGGGGATTCTCCACAATAACAAGATCTGCATCCTCGGCAACGGGATGGTGATCGATCCCGGCGTGCTGCTCCGGGAGATTGACGAGCTGCGTGGGGGGGCGCTGTTCCCGCCCGACACGCGCCTCCATATCAGTCAGAGGGCCCATATCATCATGCCCTATCACCGGCAGATGGATAGTGCGCGCGAGGCGAAACGGGGAGCGACGAAAATCGGAACCACGGGAAGAGGTATCGGCCCCGCCTACGGAGACAAGATCGCCCGCACCGGTATCAGGCTGTGCGATCTTCTTGACGGCGAGACATTCGCCGAAATGCTCCGCATCAATGTGGAGGAGAAGAATTTCTGTCTGACCCGATTGTACCATGACAAGCCCCTCGAATATGACGCCATATTCGACGAATATTCAGCCTATGCCGAACGCCTCAGACCGTATGCCGCTCATACATCTCTCATCCTTGACAGAGAAATCAAGCAGGGGCGGAATGTACTCTTCGAGGGCGCCCAGGGCTGCCATCTCGATATCGATCACGGAACATACCCCTTTGTGACATCCTCCAACACGGCGGCGGGAAGCGCCTGCTGCGGCGCGGGTATCGGCCCCACCAGGATAGACGCCGTCGTGGGGATCTGTAAGGCCTACACCACCCGGGTCGGAGCGGGACCGTTCGCCACGGAACAAACGGGAGATGTGGGAGAGCGGATGCAGACCGTGGGCTGCGAGTTCGGCGCCACAACGGGGAGAAAACGCCGCTGCGGGTGGCTCGATATGGTCCTCGTGAGGCAGTCGGTGCGCGTGGCGGGGATTACCGGTATCGCCCTGACGAAACTGGATGTCCTCACGGGGATTGATCCCCTCAGGATATGCGTGGCGTACCGGACGGAGCATGAGGAGTTTTCAGAACTCCTGCCTCCTTCCGCCAAGACACTCGAGCGGTGCACTCCCGTCTATGAAGAAATGGCGGGCTGGTCCGAAGATATCGGGGGAGCGAAAACCATGGGCGATCTCCCAGCCAACGCAAGGCGGTATGTGGAGCGGCTGCAGGAATTGGCGGGCGTGCCCATGTCCCTTGTCTCCGTGGGACCGGAACGGGATGCGACCATTATGCTGGCGACGCCCTTTCAGGGGTGAGGATCGGCCGCTGCCAGCCTGAAGAGATGATCGCACGGCTGCAGGGAAGAGAAACATAACGCGGGCCGGTCGGCGCGCGGTAATTCAGGGGGACTTTTTATTAAAGGCATTTCGTTGGATCCACGACAGCTTGTTCTCCAGTGCGTCAATGTCGCTCTGGAGAGAAAAGCTGAAGACCTCGTCATACTCAGCGTGAAGGATATCTCTTCCTTCGCCGACTACTTTATCATATGCAGCGGGAATTCGGCCCGCCAGATAGAGTCGCTCGCCGAGCATATCGCGCACAAACTGAAGAAGACCGGCGTACTGCCGCTGGGAATCGAAGGTGAACGATCGGGAAGCTGGATATTGATGGATTACGGAGATGTGGTAATCCATATCTTCTACCGGCCCGTGAGAGAGTTTTACGATATCGAGGGCCTGTGGGCGGACGCGCCCAGGATGAATATCGATGAATCCTTACGGGAGCTGGCCGTTCTCAATGATGATATGTGAAGCGCGCGAGATGGTTTCAGGTCTCGCTGATCTTCTTTTTCCGCCGTCATGCCCGACGTGCGGGGCCACGCTCTCGGACCCCGACCGGGATCTTTTCTGCGACGACTGCCGCAGCGGCATCCAGACGGTGGCAAATCCCCTGTGCCCCTCCTGCGGACTTCCCCATACCACACCGCAGGGATCGGACCATCTCTGTGAGGAATGCATCCTGTCCGCGCCTCCCTTTTCCGTAGCCCGGTCGCTGGGTTTCTATACGGGAACGCTTCTCGATGCCATTCACCTCTTTAAGTACCACGGGAAGATATCGACGGGAGAGGCCCTGGGGCGGATGATGGCGCAGACTTCCTACGATCGGCTGCCCCTGGGGGACTACTCCCTGATTATCCCCGTCCCCCTGCATCCGAAACGGTTGCGGGAGCGGGGATTCAACCAGTCGCTCGTCCTCGCGCGGCAGGTATCGAAACGGTTCTCCATTCCTGTTGATTTTATCCTCATCAGTGAATTAAGGATAAGTTTAAAG
>CAZAST010000102.1:0-7885 GCA_964487805.1 uncultured Syntrophaceae bacterium | reverse complement strand
ATTACAAGACGACGATCAAGGCCGGCGGCACGCAGGACGAGTTCGAACACGGCGTGGTCATTGTGGCGACCGGCGCCTACGAGAATGAAACCACGGAATACCTCTACGGGACCAATGACCGGGTTGTAACACAACGCGACCTTGAAGCCTTGATTCACGAAAAGAACGAGAAAGTTACGGGCGCCGACAGCGTGGTCATGATCCAGTGCGTCGGTTCACGGTGCGATGAGCGGCCCTACTGCAGCCGCTACTGCTGCAGCGAGGCAATGAAAAACGCCCTTGCCCTGAAAGAGGAAAATCCCGACCGGGAGGTGACGATCATCTACCGGGATATCAGGACGTACGGCCTCAAAGAGGATTACTACCGGAAAGCCCGCGAGGCCGATGTCAGATTCATCTGTTACGATGAGGATCGCAAGCCGGAGGTGAGCGGCAACGGTTCGAAGGTACGGGTGAAGGTTTTTGATCCCATACTGAACCAGCCGGTGGAACTTGAGACCGATTTACTCGCTCTGAGCGTCGGTGTTGTCCCCAACCCGGCCAACGAAGAGATTTCTAAAATGCTCAAGATACCGGTCAATCAGGACGGGTTCTTCCTTGAAGCGCACGTGAAACTGCGGCCAGTGGATTTTGCCACAGACGGCGTCTTCATGTGCGGCATGGCCCATTCGCCGAAGCTGAGCGAGGAGACCGTGACCCAGGCCAACGCGGCTGTCTCCCGGGCCTGTACCATCCTGACCAAGGACTTTATCGAGGCTGAAGGAAAAACGGCATACGTGAACAAAGACCGTTGCATGGCGTGCGGGCTCTGCGAAGCGAACTGCCCCTTCGGCGCCGTGGCGGTGGATATGGCCCAGGGGTGCGCCGTCGTCAACGCCGTCCTGTGCAAGGGATGCGGGGTGTGCACGGCATCCTGCCGGATGAACGCGATCGACCTCAACGGGTTCAATAATGAAGAAATCCTGGCGCAGATAAGCGCCCTGTAAGAAGTGGAACGAGGAATATATGACAGAGAAAGCGAATGAAAACTGGGAGCCGAAAATAATCGCCTTTGTGTGCAACTGGTGTACCTATGCGGGGGCTGACCTGGCCGGTATCAGCCGGTTGCAGTATCCCCCCAATGTCAGGCTGGTGCGACTCCCCTGCTCGGGGAGGGTGAATCCCTTTTATGTGGTCAAAGCCCTGCAAGAGGGGATGGACGGTGTCCTCGTCTCCGGATGTCATCCGGGAGAATGCCACTATATCAGCGGGAATCTGTCGGCCAGGCGCAAGTTCGCCATGCTGAAGAATTTTCTCTCCTATGTGGGGATCGAGCCCGACCGGGCGATTTTTACCTGGGTTTCCGCGTCGGAAGGCGAAAAGTTTTCACAGGTCATCAAGGGGGTGACCGAGAAGGTGCGGGCGCTTGGCCCGGCTCAAAAACTGGTGAAGAGACTGTAACCCGTCAAATAACAGGAACGAGGAATCGACAACGGTGGAAAATATAGAGAAACAAGTGCGGGAGCAGGCGAAGAAGCTCCTTGCCGAAGGGACGGTTGATGTCGTCGTGGGATATGAAAAGGGAACGCTTCCCTTCCAGACGATACCCTGCTTCATAACAAACCCTGATGATGCGGAACGGCTTGTCTGGAACCGGTTCTGCTCCGTGAATCTGGCAAAGTATGTCCATGACATCATCTTCGCGCATAAGGAATCCCAGACACGGACCAAGCCGGAAGAGCGGACGAAGAAAACCGTGGGTATCGTCGCCCGTGGGTGTACGACCCGGTCTCTCGTGATCCATCTTCAGGAGAAACAGTATGACCGGGATCAGGTTGTTATTATTGGAGTTCCCTGCACGGGATACGTTGCCAATAAGAAACTGTCCATGGCGGTGGGCGGCACGGAGATAACGACCTGCACGGTTGCAGGCGACACCCTGTCCGTAGAGACGAAAGACGGTAAGAAGGATATCCCCGTCAATGAGGTGCTGGCGGACAGCTGTCTCACCTGCCGGTTCAACAATCCCGTCATATCGGATGTAATGATCGGGGATGCGGCTCCGCCGATGCCCGGCGCTGACAGGGAATACGAAGAAATTGACGTTTTTGAAGAGCTTTCGATCGATGAGCGGTGGGCCTATTTCACAAAGGAAATGGCCAAATGCATACGGTGTTACGCCTGCCGCAACACCTGCCCTTCCTGCTACTGCAAGGTCTGTTTCGTCGAGCAGAATCAGCCCCGGTGGGTGGGGGCCGGCATCGATGAGACCGACACGCAGGTCTTCCAGTTCATGCGGATGTTTCATATGGTGGGCCGGTGTGTTGATTGCGGTTCCTGTGTGGAGGTGTGCCCCATGGGAGTTGATCTGCGGAAGTTCCTCAAGAAACTGGACAAGGACGATTTTCAGCTCTTTGACCACCGGGCGGGTGAATCGCTGGAGAGCGCTCCCAGCCTGAGCGTCCACAGGGAGAATGATAAAGAAGAATTCATCTTTGAGCCATAGAATACGGAGACACGATGAGTACTTTTCTGGAAGAAGTGAATGACAGGATGGGAGGAGTTCCCATTCAGAGATGTTTCCACTGCAGGAAATGCACGGCGGGATGCCCCGTCGCCTTCGCCATGGAGTACAACCCCAATACCGTCATCAAGATGATACAGATGGGGATGAAGGATGCGATCCTGGGCAGTTCCACCATATGGCTCTGCGCTTCGTGCGAGACATGCGTGACGCGGTGTCCCAATGATGTTGATATCGCCCGGATGATGGATACCTTGAGAGAGATGGCCATCGAATCGGGCGCATCGAAGGGGGAGAAGAATATCGTCAAGTTTCACGAGGCGTTTCTCTCCAGCATCAAGATGGGAGGACGGATCAATGAACCCATGATGCTTGTTCAGTACAAGCTGAAATCGGGGGATCTCTTCTCCGACATGGGGCTGGGGCTCAGCATGTTCATGAAGGGCAAGATCAAGCCCATCTCTCCCCGGACAAAGGATATGAAATCGGTACGAGAAATATTCAAAGCAACAGGGAAGTAGCATATACGCCCGATGTTGAAGGAGGCTGTAGTTGAAAGTTTCATACTATCCAGGATGTTCGCTCCACGCTACAGGGAAGGAATATGACCAGTCGGTAAAGGCCGTCAGCGATGCCTTGGGAATCGAACTGCAGGAGGTAGATGACTGGTCCTGCTGCGGTGCGTCTTCGGCCCACATGACCAATTTCAAACTGTCCGTCGCCCTTCCGGCGCGCAATATCATCGCCGCGCAGAAAGACGGGCTGGCCACCATGATGGTTCCCTGTGCCGCCTGTTTCAATCGTTTCAAGAGCGCCCAGCACCACCTGGAAAAAGACGATTCCCTGAAGGCTGAAATAGAGGGGATCATAGGGGCAACGTACGATGCCAGCGTCGCGGTGAGAAATCCCATAGACATTATCTATAATGACATCGGCCTTGAGCGTCTCAGCGAGGCCGTTACCAGAAAGCTTACCGGCCTCAAGCCGGTATCCTATTACGGTTGTCTTCTCCTGAGGCCCCCCGAGGTATGTCAGTTTGACGATTACGAGAATCCCTACATGATGGACGGGATCATGGGAGCCCTGGGGGCGGATGCGCGCAACTGGTCGTGTAAAACGGACTGTTGCGGGGGGAGCCTGACCCTCAGCAAGTCGGCAATGGTCGTAACCCTTGTGGACAAGATGATGCGAATGGCCACGGAAGCCGGAGCGAACTGCATCGTAACAGCCTGTCCGGTCTGCTTCGCAAATCTGGACACGCGGGCCAGTAAAGACGTGAGACTCCCGGTATTCTACTTCACCGAGATTGTCGCCCTCGCCCTCGGCCTGAAGGGACCTGAATCATGGTTCAAAATGCACAATGTCGACCCGCGGCCCCTTATGACATCACTGGGATTGTTCTAGAGTCTTTACATGTTGATAATATAAACGAGGCAACTAAGGGGAGATATGGAAAAGAGAGTAATCAAGAAAGAAGCCTTGGCCGGTATAATCAAGAAGATGGCGGAGAAGATGGTCGTATATGCTCCCGTCCGGGATGAGGATAATGTTCTCTTCACGGTCCTGGAGGAGGGGATGGAGCCGCTCCTGGAGTTTGATAATACAAAGAACGCCCCGAAGAACTTCTTTTTCCCCCAGACTGAAGTGATGATGCGGTACATGAAAACGGAGCGTGGTAGGGAGCTTTCCACCGTGGAGGGAGAAGCGGCCCCGGCGGTTCTGTTCGGTGTCCGCCCCTGCGATGCGAGGAGTTTCGTCCTGCTCGACAACGTTTTCAATGATCCGAAATATAAGGATCCCTACTACATCGACCGCCGGGAAAAGACGACGATCATATCCCTTGCCTGCGTGCGGCCGCCCTACACCACCTGTTTCTGCACCTCCGTGGATGGACACCCCTTCTCATCCGAGGGGGTCGATATCAGCCTTATCGATATGGGTGATACCTATCTTGCCGAATTCATAACCCCGAAGGGAGAGGAACTCCTGAAGGAAATGGGCGATCTCCCGGCCGCCGACGAGGCGCTTGAAGCAAAGAAACAGGAACTCTCCGATGCTGCGGCAAAAGCGGTCAACGGGGCGGTTCCGGCGCGCGCGATAAAACCCTGGCTGGACGAGAATTTTGAACACCCCTTCTGGGATACGATCCATCAGAGCTGCATTGCCTGCGGGACCTGCACGTATCTGTGTCCCACCTGTCACTGCTTCGACATCACCGACGAGGTCAAGAAAGAAAACGGCAGGAGGATTCGCTCGTGGGATTCCTGCATGTCGTGGCTCTTTACGATGGAGACATCGGGCCACAATCCCCGCCCATCCCAGAAACAACGGTGGCGGCAGCGGGCCATGCATAAGTTCAAGTACTTTGTGGACAATTATGATGCCATCGCCTGCGTCGGCTGCGGCCGCTGCGTCATGTACTGCCCGGTGAATATTGACATACGAAAGATTGTAACAGACATTTCAAACCTATAGTTTGTGGAGATACCGATGCAGAACCCATACATACCGATACCCGTTGATGTGGACAAGGTCATAACGGAGGTAACAACGAAGGACATCAAGACCTTTCGTCTGACTTTTGTGAACAAGGAGGACGAAGAGCGGTTTTCATATCTGCCCGGTCAGTTTGCGGAGCTGTCGATTTTCGGGAAGGGGGAGTCGCCCATCGGGATTGCCTCATCGCCGACTCAGCCCGGTTACCTGGAATTTACGGTGCAGAAGGCGGGGGTGGTGACATCCGAACTCCACAGCATCGAGGAAGGGTTCCGGATGGGCGTGCGGGGGCCTCTGGGGAACACGTGGCCGATCGACTATCTCAAGGGAAAGAATATCGTGATCGTGGGGGGGGGCTTTGCTTTCACAACGCTGCGCTCGCTCATCAATTATATGATCCATGAAGAGAACCGGTCTGATTTCGGGAAGATCACGGTGGTGTACGGCGCCAGGGAGCCCGGGCTTTTGATCTACAAGGACGAGCTTGCCGCTTGGGAGAAAAGAGACGACATCGACATGAACGTGACGGTTGACAAGGGTGACGAAACCTGGACGGGAAAAGAAGGGTTTGTCCCCGCGGTCTGCGAACAGGTGGCGCCCAGCTCGGAAAACGCGGTGGCGGTGATCTGCGGTCCGCCGATCATGATCCGGTTTACCCTGCCTGTCTTCTTCAACCTTGGGTTTTCGAAGGATAACATATACACGTCGCTCGAAATGCGGATGAAATGCGGCATCGGGAAGTGCGGCCGGTGCAACGTGGGGAGCAAGTATGTCTGCAAGGACGGGCCGGTCTTCTCCCTGGCGGAACTGGACACCCTTACAAAAGAGTATTAAGCGTAACGCAATCACCTGTACATTTCCTATATCTTTCCTGTCTGTCTGGACAAGGTAACCGTTTTTCTTATACACGGTGGGTTACCCGGAGTTCGGGGATTCTTTTATATCACATATGAAGCGTTTCAACCCGGGTGTTCCGCTCCTGATTCCGCCGGCGGGTAGCCGACGCTGTTTTTCTCTCTAGCCACATCAGTCCACAAGGAAAAGTCGTCATGTGCCGGGTTCGAATTAAGAAAAAAGGGCACGGATGAATCAACCCGCGCCGATAGTGTTGACCGAGCGCAACGGACGCCAAGTCACCCTCACCCTGAACCGGCCCGAAAAGCACAACGCCATGACCCTCGAACTGTGGCGTATGCCCCATCGCACCATTCTTGAGGTCGGGGATGACAGATCCGTCCGTATCATTGTCCTCCGGGGAGCCGGGGGACGCGCTTTCAGTGCGGGTATGGATATTCGGGAAGCATATCAGACCTTCCGCACTGCCGTGGGTGACATCGGTCACGCAATCCACGGATGCTGCCGCGATCTGATGCAGCTTTCTCAGGTTGTTCTGTGTGTGGTGGAATGATATTCCTTCGGTGCGGCTCCTCTCGGATCTGTGCAAGACGGGTCCGCCGGCGCTTGCGGAGCAGAAAGATCTCATCCACAAATGGCTCACCAGCGATCTCGAAACGGCAATGCGGTATTCGATTCTTGTCCTGAAACCCTGCGAAGGATCGGGAACTCAACGGAACCGGATGCTGCAGACTCTCGGCATCAAAGAAACCAAAGGTGCTTGAACACGCAAACGTGACGGCTTTGAAGCTTTTCTCTGTAGTGCAAAATGATATCCCATCACTTTTGGCTTGACATGGGATATCGTTTTCTCTTAAGCTGCCGAACATATTGGGGGGGGGCAGATTGACAGGTCTGCCACATATCTTCTTCGCGGCTGCCCGCGGTTCTTAAGCGCATACATTTACCCTTGCTTTATAAAAGTCTGCAGAGAGGGGTGTTCTCCATGGACATGAAGCGGGAGTATTACGAAGATATTGAGCTCATCGGAAGTGGTGTAGTTCTTTTCTGGTCTGCTGTTCTCCTCCTTTTTCTCTTCACCCTTCCCCTGTATGTACCTAACTACCATATCTACCTTTTCAATGTTATCATTGTCCACGTGATACTTGCCGTAGGGCTCAACATACTCGTCGGATACACGGGACAGATATCACTGGGACATGCCGGTTTCTTCGCCATAGGGGCTTACGGGACGGTTTTTCTCATGACCCACTTCCACGTCCCCTTTATCATGGCACTTCCCCTGGCGGCTTTTATCGCCGCCTTTTTCGGCTTTATTCTCGGTCTGCCGGCTCTCAGGCTGGAGGGGCCGTACCTTGCGATTGCGACGCTCGGATTCGGTTTGGCTATAATGCATGTCATAGGCACATGGGACATCTTCGGCGGGAGGATGGGGCTCCACGCGCCCCCGCTGGACTTGGGGATACCACAGATGGGTTTCAGCTGGGTCTTGGGGTCCGATGTCAGTATGTACTACCTCATACTGGTGATCGGCATCATCATGGTTGTGGGCGCCATAAACCTCATGAAGACACGCATCGGAAGAGCCTTCGTCGCTATACGAGACAGCGATATTGCGGCAGAGGTTATGGGGGTCAACCTCACCACCTACAAGACCCTCGCCTTTGCGGTCAGTGCTTTCTACGCGGGTATAGCAGGAGGGCTGTTCGGGTTCGTCTGCGGTTTTTTCGATCCCTTTACCTTCAACATGATCCTCTCCATTATCTTCCTTGTCATGGTTGTGGTGGGTGGCCTCGGTTCGATCCTCGGCGCGATTATGGGAGCCACTCTGATAACCTATCTTCAGTACGATCTGTTGAAGAATGTCTCGGAGGCCCCGTACGTAGGAGAGTTTCTTACCAACATTTCCCGAAAATGGTTTACCGTGATCGGTCTGGAGAACGTCGGGGGGATAGCTCTTGGGCTTATCATGATCGGGATCGTTATATTCGAACCGCTGGGTATGTATGGCGTGTGGATCCGAATCAAAAA
>CAZAST010000101.1:0-7903 GCA_964487805.1 uncultured Syntrophaceae bacterium | reverse complement strand
GGATGAGATCGAGGTATTCCTCGTACCAGTCGGCTTCCGTCGCCGTTTCGATATCCGGGAAGATGGCCCTCGTCCGTTCGCACCCCTTCAGCGCGACGCCGGCAGCCCGCAGCCGCTCGGCAACCAGGGGAAGAAATTCTCCGGCGATACCTCGGTGGACCAGGAGGGTTTCCATGGCGTTGCACACGCCGGGCCGCTGGGCCTTGGCGTTGAGACAGATAGTCGCGGCCATCTCCATGTCGGCGCTCTCATCCACGAAGACGTGGCAGACCCCCTTGTAGTGTTTGATGACGGGTATGCGCGACATCTCGACCACCGCTCTGATCAGACCCTCCCCTCCCCGGGGGATGATCAGGTCGATATACTCTTCGAGCTTCAGCATCTCATTGACTGCTTGCCGGTCGGTGGTGGAAATGATCTGTATGGCCCTCTCCGGGATTTCCGTTTCTCTCAAAACTCCCTGGAGTATCCGGGCGATGGCGAGATTAGAATGGATCGCCTCCGATCCGCCCCTCAGAATGACCGCGTTCCCCGACTTCAGGCAGAGCGCCGCGGCGTCCGCCGTTACGTTCGGACGGGACTCGTAGATGATCCCGATGACGCCGAGCGGGATTCGCCGCTTGCCGACGAGGAGACCATTGGGCCGCCTGCGCATCCCGGTGATCTCCCCCACCGGATCGGGAAGGGCGGCGATCTGTTCAAGACCCTCCGCCATTCCTCTGATCGAGGCCTCGGTGAGTGTCAGCCGGTCTATCATGGCGCCGGAGAGGTCCTGCTCCCGAGCGTACGCGAGGTCTTTTGCGTTCTCCTCCATGATGGTCTCCGCTGCATCCACCAGTTGTTGTGCCATCGCCAGAAGAGCCGCGTTCTTTGCCGTCGACGAAATGTTGGCGAGGATGGCGGCGGCATTTCGGGCCTCGCGCCCTATCTGCGCAATCTCTGTCTTGATGTCCATGGTTCCCTTTATCCCGGTCTCTATCATTTTATCGTTGAGAAGTGTGAATCTATAGTATATGAGGTTCCTTGTCAAGATTGCTGAAGAATTCCTGATCCTTTGAATCGGGATGCGCCGGGAGAGAAAGAAAGACCTATGAGTGAACTGTGCGTCAGGGCTGGTAAGAACGCCTATGAGATTATCCAGGACGGCGGCTTCGATTTCGATGCCATCGCCGCCTATGTGGGAGCTGCTCCGGGGCCGCGGTGGCTCCTGGCAACCGGGTTTGACCGTTCCCTTTTGCGGAGCGAGGTGCTGGGCAACAAACGCCCCGTGGTGCTTGCCGGTTCGTCGGCGGGGGCGCTGCGCTTCGCCGCCTGGATGCAGCCGGAGCCCGAAAAAAGTTACAACCAGCTTATCGACGGATACATCGCCATGCATTTTACCAAGCATGACACGCCGGAGAAGGTCCTCCGGGCCATCCGCACCCTCATAGATTCATACATCGACGATGACGCCCTCCAGTTCGCGCTGAACAACAGAAAATACCGGCTCGCCATCATGACGGCCCGATCGAAACACCTTGCCGCCTCGAGCGTACGGTGGCTCCAGATGATCGCCCTCGGCTCCGCGTTTGTCTGCAATGCCCTCAGCCGGCGTCTCCTCCACCGTTTCTTTCAACGGGTGGTGTTTCATAACAGTCCCATCATTCCCTATTTCTGCCTCAACCACGATTTCAGAGGACAGGCGATTCCCCTGAATGAGGCAAATTTCAAACCCGCCCTTCTCGCCTCCTCGGCGGTGCCCCTTGCCGCCGCCGGCGTCAGAGATATCTATGGGGCACCGGGAGGGATGTACCGGGATGGCGGCCTCATGGACTATCATCTCAACCAGAAATACTCCGGCGGCGGGGAAACCATTACGCTCATCTTCAACCACCAGCGGCATCTCATCCCCACCTGGCTGGACAAGCACTTCCCTTCCCGGCAGCCGCCCAGGGAGTATCTGGAGGATGTGCTCCTCGTGTACCCGTCCGACGATTTCATGCGCCGGCTTCCCTATGGACAGGCCCCCAACCGGGAGGATTTCAAAAAGTATGCCGACAATCCCTCGAAGCGTATGCGGGACTGGAGGCGGGCGGTCTCTGTCTCGGAGTGCCTGGGGGAGCAATTCCTGGAGCTGGCGCACAGCGGCAGACTCCGCGAGGTAACGGAAAGGTTGTAAGGCGTGACCCCCGGATATCTCAGCCTGTGCGGCGAGGAAAAACTGCGGAAAGCGGCAAAAACCCTCGCGGGGATCATGACGTCCTGTGTTCTCTGCCCCCATCGGTGCCGCGTCGACAGAAGGGCGGGGGAACGGGGGTTCTGCGATCTCGGGGCACGGCCCATGATCGACAGCGCCCTGCCCCACCACGGAGAAGAACCCGTCCTTTCAGGGCGCGGCGGCGCCGGGACCATCTTTTTTTCATCCTGCAACATACGGTGTATCTACTGCCAGAACTGGCAGATCAGTCATCACGCAGCGGGCAAGACGCTGGACAGTGCGGATCTCTCCCGGGTCATGTCAGGTCTCCAGAATAAAGGTTGCCACAACATCGATGCGGTGACGCCGACACCCCACCTTCAGGGACTGATCGAGGGCCTTCTCGATGCATCTCGGAAGGGGCTTTCAATCCCCCTCGTCTATAACTGCGGCGGATACGAAAACCGGGAGATCATCAGTCTGCTGGACGGAATTGTCGATATCTACCTCCCCGACTTCAAGTACGGCAACGACCGCGACGCCCAGGCCTTTTCCGGCGTGGGAGATTACGTCGCCCATGCCACCGCCGCGATAGAGGAGATGGTGCGGCAGGCGGGAGACTCGCTGGTGGTTGAGGAGGGTATCGCACACAGGGGGGTCATCATCCGCCATCTGGTGCTCCCCGGCAGGGTCGAAAACAGCCTGGAAGTGCTCCGGATAATCAGGGCGATATCGACTACCGTTTCTCTCAGCATCATGTCCCAGTACACGCCCGTTCCACCCGTAGCGAACCATCCCCTCCTCGGCAGAAGGGTAACGAAAGCGGAGTATGAAACGGTGGTGGACAGGGCCCTGGATATGGGGTTTGAGAATATCTTCGTGCAGGATGTGAGCGACAGTGCCCTTCTCCCGGATTTCGACCGGGATCATCCTTTCACGTGGGATGCATAGAGGAAGCTGAAATATGTACGGGATTACCGATTCCCGACGTTATACATTTTAACGCCCGGCGGAGGGGTGAATTCGAACAGTTCGTCAGGGGGGTTGGTGTTGAACTGGATGTTGCTGAAGATGAGCCGGGTGACGTTGTCGTACAGATCGGTGAAGACGCATCCGGTGATGTGAAAGGTCTCCGGATTAACGGTCAGCAGGAGGGTTTTGATACCCGCCTCATATCCGCGCGGCTTCAGGATGACGACGTAATTCCCCTCACCGTCTGTCGCCCCGCTGGCGGGACGGGCCATGTCGAAATCATCTCTGAGCCGTCCGATGCCGGTCAGAAAGCGTATGACCATCTTCGATGACAGAACCTCCCCGGCATCCTGCACATACACGATCCCTTCATCCGGCATGTAGAGCCACGCCTTCCGGGGGTTGATGACCAGCTTCTTCATGGACGGCTTGGTGTAATTCCACAGCATCCTCGCGGGTTTCTTGAGGTACACCGTCCCCTCCTCCCGCGTCGTCCGTTCCACGGACCTGATGGTCGCCTCCTGGACAAAATCCGCCTTGAAATCACCGGTCCGATCATAGGTTGCCTGAATTGTTTCGGCGAGTTGATCGAGGGATACAACCTGCGAAAGGGCCGGCGAGACCGAGAGAAACAGACCCGCGATGACGGATAGTGTCAACAGAAATATCTTCGAAAAATAGCGAATAGGATAAAAAGGGACCATAGGGGAATGGGTAACCATGCGATAACACGCATATGTATTTAACTGCTTATTATAATTAGATATTACCGGATGCCCGTATTGCAGGCAATCCGGTCTAAGATATCGTGAACAGGATAGTTGCCTTCTCTTTCAACAGTTTTATCAACAGGCCTGTCAACACTTCTGTGGATTGCCGACCCGCGAGGGATTCCTCCGTGCAGAACATACTGTTTACGCGATCTTGACCCGCCATCCGAAGGGATCCTCTTTCTTTCCATACTGGATCTCAAGAATTTCGTGATACAGCCTGTCCGTTAATGCGCCGATCCCTCCATCCCCTATGACGTATTCCTTGCCCCTGTAATACATTTGTCCCACGGGCGACACGATGGCGGCCGTCCCCGATGCGAAGGCCTCTTTCAGCGTTCCATCCGCATTGGCATGCAACAATTCATCTATGGACAATTGCTTTTCCCGGATGGTGACGCCCCACGACGCGGCCAGACGGATAACGGAGTCGCGGGTCACACCGGGGAGAATGCTACCCGAGAGAGGAGGCGTAATGAGTTCATCACCGACCAGGAAAAAGATGTTGCTCGTCCCAACCTCCTCCACATGGGCGCGCTCTTTCGCGTCGAGCCACAGGACCTGTGTGTACCCCATTGCCGACGCCTCCCTGCTTGCATAGAGGCTTGCCGCGTAATTGCCCGCGGCTTTGCAGTCGCCCACCCCGCCGGGGGCGGATCGGGTGTACTGTTCGCTCACATATATCTTGGTCGGCCCGAATCCCTCCGGGTAGTAAGCGCCAACCGGGCACAGGATAATAAAGAAGAGATACTCATTTGCCGGATGCACACCGAGCGCGACCTCGGTGGCAATCATCGTCGGCCTGATATAGAGGGATGTTCCCTCGCCGTGTGGTACCCAGTCCTTTTCAAGAAGAATCAGCTGCTTCAGAGCCTCCATGAACATCTCTTCGTCCATGGGGGGCATGCACAGTCTTTCCGCGGAACGGGCCATCCGTTTGATGTTCTCTTCCGGCCTGAAGAGATAGATGGAATCGTCCTCGCCCCGGTAGGCCTTCATCCCTTCGAATATCTCCTGCCCGTAGTGGAGGCACATGGAGGCGGGATCAAGCGACAGTGGCCGCCACGGTTCTATGGAGGCTCCATGCCACCCCCTGTCGGCGTCATGTTTCACAACAAAAAAGTGATCGGTGAAGATGCGCCCGAATCCCAGTTTCGATTCATCCCGTGGTTTTGGTTTCATCTTATGCGGTTCGACTCGTATGACTTTGATTTTCATTGTGATCTTCCTTTCAAAAATGCATGGACCCGCAGAGGGACGGTATCCGAGCGGGATCCTTCAGGTGAAAGCGTAAAATGATTGTAGGAAATACTCGCAAAGGTGAGCGCCTGTCAAGGGTAAAAAAGCGCCGGTCTATATGGCATCCCGATCCAGCGTCCGGTACTGGATCGCCTCCGAAACATGGGACGGTCGGATCGATTCTTCGCCCTCGAGGTCCGCGATGGTCCGCGCCACCTTCAGAATCCGGGTGTAGGCCCGCGCGCTCAGGCCAAGCCGGTCGACCGCCATTTCGACCAGTCTCCTGGATTCTTCGTCCAGTATGCAGCAGCTCTTTATCTGCCTGTTGGACATGCCGGCGTTGCAGAGCGCGGCTCCCCTGAATCTCCCCTTCTGGATATCCCTCGCCCGGTTCACGCGCCTTTTTATGGTTTCAGACGTTTCTCCGTCGGACTTCCCGGTCAACTCGCGATAGCGCACGGAGGGGACCTCGATGTGGATATCGATCCGGTCAAGGAGGGGGCCAGAAATTTTTGCCCGGTACTGCCGTATCTGATGAGGGGCGCACCGGCACTGCCTCCTGCTGTCGGTAAAATACCCGCAGGGACAGGGATTCATGGCGGCCACGAGCATGAAGCGGGCCGGGTATGTCACGGACACGAGAGAGCGCGATACGGTTATGGAACCGCTCTCCAGCGGCTGCCGCAGCACCTCCAGGACATTTCTCTTGAACTCCGGCAGTTCATCCAGAAAGAGAACCCCGTTATGGGCGAGGCTGATTTCCCCGGGGCGGGGGACGCGTCCCCCGCCCACCAGTCCCGCGTCCGATATGGAGTGGTGCGGCGCGCGAAAGGGGCGTTCCGCCAGAATCGCTTCCCCCCTGCCGAGAAGACCGGCCACCGAGTGCACCTTCGTCGTTTCCATGGCCTCTTCAAAGGAAAGATCGGGAAGAATCGTGAGCAAGCGCTGTGCCAGCATGGTCTTGCCGGATCCCGGAGGGCCGACCATAATGATGTTGTGCCCGCCGGCCGCCGCCACCTCCAGCGCCCGTTTTGCCTGATTCTGTCCGTTTACTTCACTGAAATCAAAGGGATAGCGCACATCCTGCAAAAAGGCCCGGGGGGCGCCCGTTTCCAGAGAAAGATGCTCCCTCGCGCCATTCAGAAATTCCACGGCATCGTGCAGATATTCGACCGCGATGATTTCTATCGATTCCACCATGGAAGCCTCGGCGGCGTTGTCCCGGGGAAGGATGATGCCCCGCAGTCCCATTTTCGACGCCTGGATCGCGGCAAGAAGCGCCCCGTTGACGCTCTTGACGCTTCCGTCAAGCGACAGCTCCCCTATGAAAAGGTACTCAGAGAGACGATCCGATGTGATAACCCCCTGCGCGGCCAGAATCCCCGCGGCGATAGGAAGATCGTACCCGGTCCCCTCCTTTTTGATATCCGCGGGGGCCAGATTGATGGTGACCCGATTGCCGGGAAAGGTATAGCCGGAATTCTGTATGGCCGCCTTTATGCGGTCCTTGCTCTCCTTGACGGAGACATCGGGAAGACCGACCGTGAAGAACTGGGGAAGGCCGCGGGAGATATCCACCTCCACATCAACCGGCCAGGATTCAATGCCCAGTATGGCGCTGCTTGTTATCTTGACAATCATACCCCGTCCCCCGCACCGGCGTTTTCTCCCCGTGCGCCTTTCACACCCCTGTATGCTATTGGATGGAGGGACGTATGGCAAGAATTTTTATTGTCTTTGGAGAGGCAGTGCTGTTAGAATCCGCGCGCAAAGGAGAAGAAGATGATCGGTGTTTTTGACTCCGGTTTCGGCGGTCTGACGGTTTTGAAAGACGTTGTGAGAAGACTCCCGCAGTACGACTACCTGTATCTGGGCGACAGCGCGCGCGTCCCCTACGGGGAACGCCCCTTGGAGACGGTGTACGAGTACACCCTTGAGGCCATGGAGTTTCTCTTCCGGAAGGGATGCGTGCTGGTCATCATCGCCTGCAACACCATCTCCTCACGGGCACTCCGGAAAATACAGCAAGAGTTTCTCCCCGGCAGATACCCCGACCGCAGAGTGCTGGGGGTTATCAGGCCCTCGGCGGAAGAACTGATGGCGAGGGGGTGCACAAAGGTCGGCATCCTTGCGACAAACGGGGTTGTGAACTCGAAGATCTACACAGAAGAACTCGAGGAAGCGGAACCTCCCATAGAGATATTCTATCAGGCATGCCCCCTTCTGGTTCCCCTCATAGAAGCGGGAAGACAGGATGAGGATGGGTGTGACGCACTCGTTTCGCAATACCTGACCGAACTCTTCCGCCAGAACGGCGGGATCGACACACTCCTCCTCTCGTGCACCCATTACCCCCTTCTGTACGAATCATTCAGGAGACATATCCCCTCTCATGTGGCGCTTCTCAGCCAGGGTCCCATCGTAGCGGACAAACTGGAAGACTACCTGAAACGGCACATCGAAGTCGAGGGGCGGCTTTCCAGCAAAGGCGGCCGCGTCTTCTTCTCCACCGGACCCCTGGAGCCATTCAACCGGCTGGCCGGCACGTTCTATGGAGAAGCTGTCCACGCCCTTCCGGCGGTTCTCGACTCCACCGAATAGATCAGAAAGAAAAAGGGTTGACAAAAACGGACGGGGCTACTATATAGCTTCGTCAATCATACCCGCGCTCGGACGCGATCCAACCGATCACTGCTGGGGAATCGTTCAATGGTAGGACGCCGGACTCTGACTCCGTTAATCAAGG
>CAZAST010000100.1:2186-7907 GCA_964487805.1 uncultured Syntrophaceae bacterium | reverse complement strand
GCCCTTCGTCTTCGACACGACGGTTCTCTATTCCGGCGGGCGGCGCAGCGGGAAGGACTCCCTCGAGACAGCGGCAGAGCACGGATATACCGAGGACTTTCTCGGCTGCGAGGTGGTAATCGGGGATGGCCTCGAAGGGAGCGACGTGGTGGATATCCCCTGCTCCCTGAAGCATTTCCGCACGGTACAGGCCGGGGCCGTCGTGAACAGAGCGGAAGGGTTCGTTATCTTCTCCCACTTCAAAGGGCACCTGGGCGCGGGGTTCGGCGGCGCGATCAAGAACATCTCCATGGGGTTCGCCTCCCGGGCCCAGAAACAGCGAATGCACGCGGACGCCTACCCGTCACTTATGGAAAAGCGATGCACCCGCTGCGGCATCTGCGTTGATGTGTGCCCTACCGGGGCGGCCCACATCTCCGACGGGGAATTCCCCACCTACGATCTGGACCGGTGCATCGGATGCGCACAGTGCATCGGCCAGTGCCCGGTGATGGCGCTGAAGATCTTCTTCTCGGGCGATTCAAGCGTGTTTCAGGAAAAGCTGGTGGAAACCGCCGCCGCGGTGTGGAGACGTATCGATAAAAAAGCCGTCCTCATCAACGCGCTTGTCAGGATCAGCGCCGACTGCGACTGCCTGCCGGGGAAAACGGAAATCATATCGCCCGATATCGGTTTTATCGGCGGTGACCACCCGGTGACCGTTGACCAGGCGTCGCTGGAACGGGTGGGCGAAGAGCTCATCACCGGAACCCACCCGCACGTCCCGTGGCAGCGGCAGTTTACCTTTGCCAGGGAAATCGGTTTTCTCCCTTCCGGGAAGGCAGACTGATTGTTCGGTCAATCGTGCCGTGGAATCCTTGACGGCTGCCATATCATTCCGCAATCAGATGCGTGAAATCGTACTATGGCCGGCAGTGAGGATCACGGGGTGACGCCTGTCCAGGGCTTGTCCCGGAGGAGTTCATGCGTCTTTCCTTCCCATTGTATTTTGAGCGCTTTGGTGGTATTGCTCTCCCCACAACACACCCGTGAATGAAAGGACCGACGAGTATGGAATATCAGTGGATTGAAGTGAAGATGGAGGACCACGTCGCCACGGTGGCGCTGAACAGGACGAAAAGCCTCAACGCCCTGAGTCTCGATTTCGCGAAAGAGATTGTCGATCTATTCACCGAACTGGGAACGATGAGCGATGTGTGGGTTATTATTCTGAAGAGCAATGCCCGGATCTTTTCCGCCGGTCTCGATCTGAAGGATGCCATGTCGCGGGGCCTTATCGGAAAACCGAAGAATATGCTCGACATCCCCATTGCCGATCGGGTTCTCTTTGACTGCTGCCATGTCATCGAAGAATGCAAAAAACCGGTCATCGCCGCCGTACATGGGATGTGCGTCGGCGCCGGGCTTGACATCATCTCTGCCTGCGATCTGCGCCTCTGCACGGAAGACGCGACCTTCTCCCTTCGTGAGGCCCGGATAGGCATCGTCGCCGATATGGGCGTCCTCCAGCGCCTCCCCCACATCATCGGCCAGGCCTTTACGCGGCAGATGGCCTACACGGGGCGGTTCTTCACCGCCGGAGAGGTCGAACGGATGGGGCTGGTCCTCGATATCTATGCGGACCAGGAAGCGATGATGAAAGGGGCTATAAAGCTGGCTGAAGAGATCAAGGAGAGCGCTCCCCTCGGCGTTCAGAATACAAAAGAGGTCCTCAACTACAGTCGGACGGCCACGATCCGAGACGGGATATCGCTGGCGGTGCACAAAAATATGCTGCTCCTGTCGTCGAAGGATTGCGTCGAAGCGATAACGGCTTTTGCCGAGAAACGAAAACCCGATTTCACGGGGGAATAGAGACATGGCAGCTATGCCCCCCGACTGCATCCTCCTGTCGGCAGGACGGAACGGGGCGGTGATTCACGCTCAAAAAATTGCTTGTATAAAACGAAGTGCCCTGTTAGAAAATTCGGGTATGAGCTTGAAAGAGGTCGATCATGGAAAACATTTCTGATGCCACGAAACACTTTATCGATCTGAGACGCCACATGTGGATAGCCGGTATTGATGAAGAACTCCGGAGGCTCATCTGGCAGATAGCCGTAACGGGTAAATATATATCTTCCAAGATTCAGGAGTCGAACCGGAAACTGGCAGGCCAGAACAATATATATGGAGAAGAACAACTTGCCCTGGATATGAGTTCCGATGAGATCATCAAGAATCAGCTCACATTCTCAGGTTTTGTCAGTCATTACGCCTCCGAGGAAAGAGACTCCATCATTCAGGTGGGCAAGGGAGGGGAGAAGTATATCGTCACGGCCGACCCTCTGGACGGCTCTTCCCTGGTCAATACAAACCTCGCCATCGGAACCATTATCGGGATTCACGATGCCCCTATCCTGACAAAAGGCGAAAAAAGCCTCGTCGCCGCCATGTACATCACTTACGGACCGCTGATCACCATGACGTACTCGGCCGGTAGCGGAACCCATGAGTTCGTTCTCAACAGAGAGGGGGAATACGTTCTTTCCGAAGAAAACATACGGCTTGACGAAAAGGGCACCATATACAGCATCGGCGGTCTCCGAAAGGAATGGACACAGGGGCACCTCGAATACATCCGGTTTCTGGAAAACGAGGGGTACAAGCTGCGATACAGCGGGGGATTTGTCCCTGATATCAACCAGATCCTGATCAAAAAGGGGGGTATCTTCACCTACCCGGCGCTGAAAGACAGCCCCCAGGGGAAGCTGCGTCTTATCTTTGAACTCCAACCCATGGCATTTCTCATGGAACAGGCGGGGGGGATGGCGACGGATGGAATTGAACGCATCCTCTCGATACCGGCAAAGACCCACGACCAGAGATCACCCGTTTACATGGGAAGCAGGTACGAGGTGGAAACGGCTAAGACATTTCTGAAAGAGTGATTGGACACTGCATACCGCCGAAGCGACAAACAAGGGGAGTAGATATGATTTACGAAAGTCTTGACCAGTTGAAAAAGAACATTTCCGACGGATTGGCCATTGAGAGAGGTGACGTCACCGTATCGAATGAAACCCGTCTCCGGGAGACCCTGATCGACGACCTTGTCTATTCCGCCGTCTTCAGTCCTGATAACGATGCACAATCATGCTCACGGTGGCTGATCCGGCGGGCCGGGGCCCGTCTGGGATGTGTGTCCTCTTCGATCCAGTCGCTCTACGAGGCGATGGGAAGGGGCGCCGTTTCAGGATTCACCGTTCCAGCCATCAATTTGCGGGGGATTACCTACCACAGCGCCCAGGCGGTATTTCGCGCCGCCATGGAGGCCCATGCTGGTCCCGTGATCTTTGAAATTGCCCGTTCGGAAATCGGATATACCGCCCAGCGCCCTTCGGAATACACCGCCGCGGTAACCGCCGCCGCCATCAAGACCGGTTACAGGGGTCCTCTCTTCCTGCAGGGAGACCATTTCCAGATCAACGCAAAAGGCTATGCCGCTGATCCGGTTGCTGAGATTCAGGGGATTCAATCGCTGGTAAGAGAGGCGATCGAGGCGGGGTTTTACAACATCGATATCGACGCTTCCACCCTTGCTGATCTCAGCAGGCCTTCCGTCAGGGAACAGCATGAACTGAACTACACCATCACCGCGGACATCACCGCCATGATACGGAATATCGAACCGGCAGGCGTCACCGTGTCGGTCGGTGGAGAGATAGGAGAAATCGGAGACAAAAATACGACGGTAGAAGAATTTACCGTTTTTATGGACAACTATCTCTCCGCGCTCGCTGAAAAGGGAACGGGACTGAAAGGGATCAGCAAGATCAGCATCCAGACGGGAACGACCCACGGAGGCGTCCCGCTTCCAGACGGTTCAATCGCGGAAGCAAAGATAGACTTCGGCACCCTCAAGGAGATATCCCGTGTGGCCCAATCCCGGTACGGTCTGTCAGGGGCTGTTCAACACGGAGCGTCCACCCTCCCCGACGAGGCCTTCGATCGCTTCCCACCGACGGGCACAGCGGAAATACATCTGGCGACAGGCTTCCAGAACATGATCTATGACAGCGGGCATTTCCCCGGGGATCTCAGAGAAAAGATATATGGATGGATCAACTCCGATCTGAGGGCTGAAAAGAAGGAACGCGACACCGGCGAGCAGTTCATCTACAAAACCAGGAAAAAGGGATTCGGCCGTTTCAAGGAAGACATGTGGACCCTTCCTCCCGCTGTTCTGGAGGCAATCAGCGCTGAGCTCCAAAAAAAGTTTTCATTCCTTTTTGCAAAGCTCAATCTGCCGGGGACCCGAGATATCATGGCCCGGCTCGTGAAACAGGTTGATGTGTCTCTTGAAACACCCCCATCCCTGAAATCTTAGAGATGCTCGTCATGAGAGGCAATCGCACCTTCGCGCCGATAATGTCCGCTGCCCGGGAAGTGAGCGCAGCTCTTCCGCTAACCTCAAGCGCCTTGAATAGAGAGGAGGCAGACTTCCTGTACAGCTTATATATTTTACTGAACACGCACATCCTGTCCTTGTATATTCCCAGCACTTTTCTACCCGGAAAAGCAGGTAAAAAAACCATGGACAGGAAATTCCTCGAATAATTGGAATGGATATCGATATGTGTTGACAATCATGGATTGCAGGGTGACCGATGAGAGTTGTCTTTTTTCTCCGGGTTGCCCCTTCTCTCTTGCGTGCGTTCTGTAAGGTATGCTATGGATATAGAGCTGTATTATAAGGGTTTGGGTCCGGCAAAACTCATAATATGGAGGCACAAGACGGGGTTACACCTGCGAACAACATCGCAGAAGAGGTAGAAAAATCGGTTTGGGGAAAATGCTATTAAATGGCGGAACGCTTATCTGTCCTTGCTTCAAAAGGGAGAAAAAATTTAATGAAAGAGATACTGCAGAAGGCAATCGATAGAAAACAGAAGGCCCTCTCCGAGTACGATTCGAAGCGGGTCATTGCATCGGCCGGAGTTGCGATTACGCGGGAAGGTCTTGCCGCCTCCAGGGATGAGGCGGTCAGTCTGGCCGAGGGATTCGGATTCCCGGTAGTCCTGAAGGGCTGCTCCAGCACGTTGACCCACAAAACGGAGATGGGGATGGTGAAGCTGAACCTCGGAAGCGCGGGAGATGTAGCGCAGGCTTACGATGAAATCATCGCGGCGGGCGCGGAACTCGATGGTGTCCTCGTACAGGAGATGATCAAAGGGGTACGCGAATTTGTCATCGGCCTTACCCGCGATCCCCAGTTCGGACCGTGCGTCATGTTCGGTCTGGGCGGTATTTTCACCGAGGTTCTGAACGATGTCAGTTTCAGAGTGGCCCCCATCTCTGAAATGGACGCCATGGAAATGATGGATGAAATCAAGACCAAGAAACTGCTCGACGAATTCCGCGGGAGCCCGGCCGTCGACAAAAAGGCTCTTGCCCGGGCCCTCGTCGGGATCGGCAACCTCGGTAATGATTACGAACAGATAGCGGAGATAGACATAAACCCCGTTATCATCGCGGGAGACCAGCCGGTCGCCGTCGACGCACTGGTCGTTCTCAACAATTCGTGATGATATCAACAGGATAAAAACCTCACAATACCATGCCCGCGTGTTTCAGAGAAACACGCGGGCATATCGTCTGTGCGCGAACTGATAGTGCTTTTCGGCTGGTCGTCCTTGATCACGGGATAGTTTCAGGCCCTTTCATGATGATCCTTTCTGC
>CAZAST010000100.1:0-2176 GCA_964487805.1 uncultured Syntrophaceae bacterium | reverse complement strand
TAACCCTCAGCATACAGATATGATCAGGCTTTTCGGAACCAGTCTCGTTTATTCTGGCCTTCAGCCTCGCCTCGCCTATTTACACCTTGACAGGGAGGGGTGACTTTTCTATACTCGCCCCGCCTTACAGACAGTTTTTCACAAAAGGATACCACGGGAAGGACAACGCCGTATGCCCCCACGTACAGACATACACAAGGTACTTATTATCGGATCAGGACCCATTATCATCGGCCAGGCCTGCGAGTTTGACTATTCAGGGACACAGGCGTGCAAGGCTCTCAGAAAGCTGGGCTATGAGATCGTCCTGGTCAATTCGAATCCCGCCACCATCATGACCGATCCGGGAATGGCTGACGCGACGTATGTCGAACCCCTGAACGCCCGACGTCTTGAAGAAATCATCGAGAAGGAACGCCCCGACGCGATCCTTCCCAATCTGGGGGGTCAGTCGGGTCTCAACCTGACATCGGAACTCGCGCGCAAGGGAATTCTCGAAAAGTACGGGGTGGAGATCATCGGGGTCAATATCGACGCGATTGAACGGGGCGAGGACCGCATCGCCTTCAAGAAGACCATGGACGCTCTGGGCATTGATATGCCGAAAAGCAAGCCCGCCTATACCGTGGAAGAGGCGGAGCAGATCGCCGAAGAGCTGGGATATCCGGTAGTCATCAGACCGGCCTATACCATGGGAGGGACCGGAGGCGGGCTGGTATACAACAAGGAAGAACTGCAGACCATCGCCGGCAGAGGGATTGCGGCAAGTCTGATCGGACAGATACTCATCGAAGAATCGGTTCTCGGATGGGAAGAGCTGGAGCTGGAGGTGGTCCGGGACGCTAAAAACCAGATGATCACCGTCTGCTTCATAGAAAACGTCGACGCCATGGGCGTCCATACCGGCGATTCATTCTGCACTGCCCCGATGCTGACCATCTCCCCCGAGCTGCAGAAGCGTCTCCAAAAATACTCCTACGATATCGTCGAGGCCATCCAGGTTATCGGCGGGACGAACGTGCAGTTCGCCCATAATCCTGAAACCGGGCGGGTCGTTGTCATAGAGATCAACCCGCGGACATCACGCTCCTCAGCCCTGGCATCCAAGGCGACGGGGTTCCCCATCGCCCTCATCTCATCCATGCTGGCGGCGGGATTGACCCTGGACGAGATACCGTACTGGAAAGAGGGAACCCTGGAAAGATACACCCCCTCGGGCGAGTACGTGGTTGCCAAATTTCCCCGATGGGCCTTTGAAAAATTCGAGGGGGCCATTGATGAACTCGGGACGCAGATGCGCGCCGTGGGAGAGGTCATGAGCATCGGAAAGACCTACAAGGAGGCCCTGCAGAAGGCCGTCCGGTCCCTGGAGATCAACCGCTATGGTCTCGGCTTTGCGAGGGACTTTCACGAACGCTCCCTCGACGAATTGATGAGTCTCCTCTCCAAGCCGACGAGCGAGCGACAGTTCATCATGTACGAGGCGCTCCGTAAGGGGGCCCGCGTGGAGGATATCCAGGCGAAAACCCATATCAAGGCGTGGTTCATTGAACAGATGAAAGAGCTGGTCGAACGGGAGGAAGAAATCCTCCGCTGCAAGGGGGGCGTTGTCCCGGACGACTTGATGATCCAGGCAAAGAAGGACGGATTCGCCGACCGGTATCTCGCCGGGCTGCTCGACATACCGGAAGGTGAAATACGGAAACGCCGCATATCGCTGGGCGTCACGGAGGGATGGGAATCGGTCCCCGTCAGCGGCGTCGAGAATGCTGCATACTACTTCTCGACCTACAATGCGCCCGACAGGGTGGCATCGAGCGACAGACGCAAGATTATCGTTCTCGGCGGAGGACCGAACAGGATCGGCCAGGGGATTGAGTTCGATTACTGCTGCGTGCACGCAGCCTTCGCCATCAAGGACGAGGGGTTCGAAGCCATCATGGTAAACTGCAATCCCGAAACGGTATCCACCGACTATGATACCTCAGACAGGCTCTACTTCGAGCCGCTGACGGTGGAAGACGTCCTGAGTATCTATGAGAAGGAAAAACCCGAAGGGGTCATCGTGCAGTTCGGTGGCCAGACTCCTCTGAATATCGCGAAGGATCTGGCAGAGGCGGGGGTAACGATCATAGGGACCTCTCCCGAAATGATCGATCTGGCCGAAGACCGGGAT
>CAZAST010000099.1:0-7957 GCA_964487805.1 uncultured Syntrophaceae bacterium | reverse complement strand
CCGCATAGAGATCTGCCGAGAGAAATCCTCCGGGCTCATCCCCCTGGATACCTCCTATGATCAACAGTGTTTTTCCGGGGAGTTTACCGTCGATCCGGTACACATTCAATTCATAGTCAGTATTCCGGAAAAAGGTCTCCATGGCATTCCCTCCGTGGCAAACCAACGGCATACCAACTGCTGCCAGGAGAGAGACAACACAGAAAAGAATGGCTATTACTTTATGTCTGAGGAGAAAAAAGGCGGTCGTCATGAGCGACACATCCCAATGCTTTCGCTGGGTTATGGGAAGATTATAATGGCACTTCTTTTTTCAGTTTGAGCGTTCCGTCATCCTCATATCCCAGAATTGTAACCGATGCGTACATATTCTTGTCGGATATGGAAGAGAAGACACCCTCTATATATTTAAAACGGGCGATTGAAAAATTCTCTCCCCTTTTGTGCGAGCGCGGGAGGTCGTTGATAAGTTCTACCCACGGATAAACCTTCCGGGGAGCGGAAGAATCGGGAGCCGGATTGAGAACAATAAAGACATATCCCGATGTATAGTCTTCACCGGCGCTCTGATTTCTTATGATAAATCTGATCTTGAGCGTTTTGTGGTCCGCGTTATAGGCTATCTGCATCTCCTCAACGGACACAAAGGGTTTGGTCTCCACCGCCTGAGCCTTTTTCGCTTCGGCGACTACGGAAGCCTCCTTCTGTTTCACGGCGGCGGCAAGAGACGCCCCCCTTGCCCGAAGGGTTTTTATCTCTTCCTTTAATTTCTCAATCTCTTCTAAAAAACCCTCTTTTTCCTGACTGATCTGTTCGATGGACTGCCTGGCGGCTGTAAGCTCTCCGGTCATCTCGTTATTGCTGCTGACATAGGCCCTGCTGTACAGCCAAGAACTGCCTGCCGCTATTGCCGCAATGAAGAGCATGAGACAGATGGACAAAAGAACCAGCGCTCTGCGGGTAATTTCAAAAGGTCGGTGGCGCTCCTTGTCTCCGATTATAATGACAAACCAGCTTTTTGCTTTTTTATCCTTTTCCATCGAGAGACCCTGTCTCTATTTCTTTGCTTTCCACGCTTCCTTACATATTTTCCATGAATTATCAACCTTTTTCAAAGACAACGTCTTGGTTCCCACATCCGTTACCAGGGATGAAGAGTAGTATTGTTCGAAAGTTGCCACCGCTCTGCTCCGTGACTGACTGGTAATGGCAAGGTTCTTGATATCGATACGGACGTTGTCACTGGCCCGAAAAACTTTTTTCTTATAGGCAAGCCAGGCGGCGCGGTTCATCCCCTGTGCCCGGAAATCATCGGCATAAAAGGACGCGTAGTCCTTCAGGTTTCCCGTTTCCCAACTCGCCATCCACGAATCGATAAAATGACGGATATCGTCGTTGCTGGCGTAGTCACTATTGACCTTTTCCAGGGCGGCGATGAATTGGCGTTCCCTTTCACGCTCTGTAACATCCCCTTCGATGTGCCAGTTGTTATGCCTTTTTTTAAGAAAAAGCTTACGCGATCCTGCCTCGTAGGGCAGACCGTCTATCGTAAATTCCTGCCGGAACATCGCAACGGTGTATTTGTCGTGCCTCAGGAGTGAAAGAAACTTCGGGAAGAAAGATGCTTCTCCCCCATATTGTTTTAACCGTTGGATCTGTACAGCAAGTTTTTTCATCTCGTTGCTGTCGTACTGAGAATTCCTTCCGTAGAGACCATCGAGTTTCTGAATATCGCCATCACCCATGGCGGACGCCCATTCGTCGATGATGGGAATAACGTCCGCCCTTTGTGCTTTCCGTACCGACGGATGAACCCACTTGACATAGTCCTGAATAATAACTGGGGTCTCATTGAGGGTAATAAAGCGGGAAACGGCATCAATGTCATTGTTGTCAAGAGCGATGCATCCGTTGGACTGGAAGGGGGCCAAAGGCTTGTCGGTGCCGTGCATCCATATGTTGTTACCGTTTTTCCCCTCTTTTCTGTCAAGAATGTTGGGATAGTTCAGATCAAAAGCCATGGGGCCGTAAATGGCGCTGAGTTCTGCATCGGAGAAAAACTTGACGGGAAAGTAGATCCCTTCCGGCGTGCGTGCGTCACCCGATTCTACTTTTGTTCCCCTGTTCTTACCGGTGGAACAGGGTGCTTCGTATATACGCTGCAAAGAATCCCCGTCGGAGCGATAAACGAAGAGCTTCTGCAGCGTCTTATCGACTACTATTGCATGTTCAACGGAGAGAGCAACCAGCGAGTCCGGGACGTAGGTGGTAGTCTCATCGGCCGTCTCCGATCCGAGTGCTGGACCTGAACCCATCGCAATATGTAAGATGACGATGAATAAAAAGAACAGAGATTGTGATCCGCGCCGCAGCATGTTTTGTCTTTTCATGGAAGAACCGCCGCCGCCTTTTTAGTATTTGGTGTATATCATTGTCATCAACGCTGCCATATCAGCACCAGTACGACCGGCGGGACCACTGGCACCTACTCCCTGCTGAAACAAACATCGTGGATATAGCCTTCCGCCTCGCTTTCCGTGTTCTGGGAGTTGATATAAAAGTAAATCGCTTTGATATCCCGAGGTTTTCCTCCATCGATATGGGGAAACAGTTTTCTAAAATCCTCTTCCAGATTTCTTTTTTCAGTGTACCACGTATTCAACGGGTCTGCCTTGTTCCTGAGGACGACATGCCTCACATTCCCTGCGAAAGGCTGCGAACTTGTGACGAAAGCCCCCTTCGGGCATTCCACTCCCCAGATGTATCCTATGACAGGCGAGTTCAGCTTCGCGGGCCATCCGGTAGGGTTGAAAGCGACATACAGTTGAATAGCCTGATCATCCCTGTCGGCGACTCTGACATCCGCTCCGCGGGGAAGACGGGCAACCTTCCATGCCCAGCTCAAAAAGGGATATTCCCCCGCCTTGAGATCCAGCCCTTTCTTTATTCCAAAGGAGGATCGGCTGTCGCTCTTCATGCGCAGAACATACCCCGCATCCTTTCTCTCGAGCGCCAGGTTCGGGGTGCCAGCCTTCTCTACCAGTTCCCAGCCTGAGGGAGCGCCTCCATTCATGTCTCCTGAATCAAACCCAGCAACGGTCAGTCTTCCCTTACCACCGGCCGCCGCAACCCCCGCGAGAACAAAGACCGCCACACACGAAAACAGCACCATAGATCTTATGTGAGTCATGTTCTTTCGTGCCGTTCTCGCTCATGGAGAGTCATGATATCGGTCCGGGTAAAGACAGAGTCAACCCGCCGCACCTCTTTCTCTATGTTCTCTCTCCCATGCTCCTCTTCACGATCAATGAGAGCTATCACGCGATCAACGATCAATCCCGCTTCCAGCGCCCGTTCAATAGCGATCAGGGTGGATTGGCCGGTAGTGATCACGTCGTCCAGGATGGCAACCCGTTCCCCTTTTTCGACATTCCCCTCTATTGCGCTGCGCGTGCCATGACCCTTGACGTCTTTCCTGACAATAAAGGCCTTGATGGGCCGGTTTCGCTGGTATGATATGATGGAAACAGCGTTTGCCATGGGATCCGCTCCCAATGTCAACCCTCCGACCGCCGATATCTGTGAATCCTCAAGCATGTCAAAGATGATGTTTCCTATCAGGTTCATCCCCTCGGGATCAAGCGTTGTGGGCTTGCAGTTGAAATAAAAATTGCTTTGCTTCCCGGAGGCCAACGTAAAAGGTGGATTATCGCTGTACCGGAAGGTTCGTTCCACAATCATCTGCGCCAGTCGAGCTCTCAGTGCACTATGGTTCATCTCGCCCCATCTCTCTCTTCAGTGTTTTTATCAGTCTTTTCTTTGATCCACGTCACCTTCTCGATTATATAATCAGGATCCAGAAGCTGGGTTTCGTGGTATTCCGCTACCGCCATATCGGTCCAGCCCTTCTTATCATAATACAGTCCCAATGTGAAATGTGTCTCAGGATCCCCCGGGTCAATCTCCAGAGCTTTCTCTGTCTGACGGATAGCTTGATCAAGATTGCCCAGACCATAATAGGCCTTGCCAAGGTAAAAGCGGGTATCGCGATTAAAAAGATTTATCCTGAGAGCAAGGAGAAAAATATCACGCGCTTTCGCAAAATCCCGCATCTGTGTATAAGCTATACCCAGACCCACGACGATCCCTTCGTCATAGGGGCGTATCTTCCGAGCATTTACGTAACACGGAACGGCTTTTTGAAAATCCCCCTTCCTGGCGTAACACGCAGCAAGGCTTGACAGCCCCTCAAAATAACCCGGGCTGATCCGTATGGCCGTCTCATACGCCTTGATGGCGCCGTCAGTGTCACCCTGTATATCACATATCCGGCCACGGAAAAAATAACCTTTGCTTTCAACAGGACACGCGTCGATGGCTTTACGGTAATACCCCTCGGCTTCTTCGCTGTTGTTTCTCCGGGAGAAGATCTCACCAAGCCCTTCATATGCAGCATAGTTCCGCGGGTCAATCTTGACCGCTTCTCTGTAACTGGCAATGGCATCATCTTCCAACTCCTTCAGCCTGTATGTCTCTGCCAGCTTGTAATGGTAGTCGGCAACAGCGGGGTTCATCTCGATTGCCCGTTCATATTTTTCAATCGCCCTGTCGTATTTCTTCTTGTCGGAGTATCGGTTTCCCTGGAGATAATACGTCTTTGACGACGCGCAATAGGCATCGGCCGCTGTGAAGAGGAGCACAGCCAGCATAGGCAATGAAGCTTTTACGACGGTCCTTTTCATGGACAGGAGATCTCTCTTTTCTGAAAAACTAGCGCCCTTTTAGCACAAATCGCACGGGAATATCCACCCAGAAGGAAACGGGAGATGTCATCCGCCGGGCGGGCTCGAACTCCCATGCCGCAACCGTCTGCATGGCGGCCCGGTCCAGAACCGAGTACCCCGAGGACTCCTTCACCTTTACGGAAGCCACCATGCCGTCAACGGATACCAGGACAGACAGAAGAACCTCTCCCTCATACCCTCTCCTCCGGGCCATTTCAGGATATTCCGGGGGTGGATTATTTTTGTAACGTGGTATGGCAGATTCTGTTTTGATTTCCTCAGAACGGGTCGTGATGGTCAGCTCATGCTGAGGAGGAGGGAAGATTTCAGATATCTTCTCGGCCGGGACGCCAACAGGGATATCAGTCGTCTTTTTTTTTGCCACCGGGATATCCGCTTTTTTCTCTACAGTTTTTTCTATTCTTGCTTCTATCTTTTTTTCTGTTTTTTTCTCTTCTTTTCTTTCCGGGGCCACATTCTCCCGCTCCTCTGGTTCTGCACGCTTCTTCCTTTCTATTGCATGCGCCGTGGCAGGAGATCGGTCAGGCTTTTCCGTGTATGCGGGGATAATGGATATCTCCAGGGGCTTACTCTTCAGCATCGGCTTCGGGTTGAGCGCCGGAGGGCGCACAAACCCGAGACCCCCGTGAAGAAGTGCGGCCAGAACGACCGCTATGACCAGATCCCTCTTCGGCATTATTGACCATTCCGCACGGCGTTTTCCGATATGTCCGTCCCGTCCTGGTTGCCGGACGCCGTTTTCAGTGAAAGACCCGTGATGCCGGCCTTCTTCGCCGCGTCTATGGCCGACATGATGGATTCATACGAAGCCCCCCGGTCTCCGGAGATAATAACCCGCGCCCCGGGCGATTTCCGGTGAAGAAGGACAAGGCGCGCATGGAGGGACTGGATATCAAGTTCCTCTCTGTTGAAAAAAAGCCTTCCGCTTTCCTGTATGGTAATCTCGGAAGCATCCTCCTTCTCTGCCTGCGCCGTCGAAGAGTCCGGAAGTTCGACGGGAATACCCCGGCTTATGGTCATGGACATGGCGAAGAATATGAAGGCCACCAGAAGAAGAAAGACCACATCAATCAGCGGTATCATTTCAATCCGGGCCTTACGCATTTGTCTTCTTTGAATCTTCATCAGCGACACCGACAGCACGGGCCATAGTTACGATTCATGGCGTTTTGTATTCCCCGTTTCTCTCTGGCCTTTCTCGAAGAGTATCTCCAGGGTGGTCCCGTACTTTTCCATCTCATGTGTCGTCTTCTCGATTCTGGATAGAAACCAGTTGTAAGGGATGAGGCTGAAAATCGCGATGGTAAGGCCGAAGGCGGTGGTGAGAAGGGCCTGTCCGATCCCCGCGGTAATCAGGGCCGGGTTTTCCACGCCGGAGCTTCCCATTACATTGAAGGAATAGATGATCCCCGTTACGGTTCCAAGAATCCCGAGAAGGGGAGCGAGGGTTATCATCGTATCCAGTGTGGGGAGATACTTTTTCATGCGAGCGATCTCTTCATCTGCACCCATTTGGAGGGCATCGCGCAACGAAAACTCCCGATGGACGATCCCGCACACCATGACACGGATCGTCGCATCATGACAGTTTGCGACTATCTTCCGTGCCCCATCGAGATCTCCTTTTTCGATAAGCGACATAAACCGATCGAGCAGATCCCGATCCTGCCTGCTCTTCTCCCGCACCCAGAATATGCACCGTTCTATGACAATGGTAAGGGACAAAAGAGAACAAAAGAGGAGGGGGTACATGACAGGCCCTCCCTGATAAAAATAATCCAGCATGCCTACAGATCCTTTCTTCTCTTACTTCCATGAACCGTCGGGATGAATGATCCGGGCCAGTTTCTCCAGCCCGTCCACGATCCGGGGAGATGCGTGGTCCACGATGTCGGCGTCTATGATATGAATCCTGTCGTCTCTGACCGCGGGGACGGTCTTCCATTTTTTCCACCCCTCCCTGATGTTCAGAAAATCACCTCCCCGTTTCATGGATGAAATGATGATGATATCGGGCTTTCTTACAATGATGTCCTCTATGCCGCACCGCGGATACCGCGCAGAAGCGTCTTCATAGACATTTACTCCGCCGGCGCGGCGGATCAGTTCGTTATGGAGGGTGTCTTTCCCGACGGTGATGATCGGGTTGATCCCTATCTGGAAAAAGACGCTCGGCTCCGGCATACCTTTCAGTAACGAGGCGACGCGATCGATCCTTTTTCTGAGATCGGCGACGACCGCCTCCGCCTGAGCCACTCTTCCCGTTATCCCGCCAATATTCAGTGTCATGCGGAACATGTCTTCACAACTCCTCGGGTTGACGATGTACACGGGAATACCCACCCGCTCCAGTTGTTCCACCGTCCCGGTCCTGTTCCCGTCGGCGGTTCCGATGACCAGGTCGGGACTCAGAGAAACGACCCGTTCGAGGGATATGTTGATAAAGGTTCCTACCCTCGGTTTCGACCGGGCGGGAGCGGGGTAGGTACTCAGCGTGGTCACCCCAACGATCCTTCGATCCAGGCCCAGAGCGTAAAGGGTTTCCGTGATGCTGGGGGCTAGAGAAACGATCCGCTGGGGAGACGCGGGGATATCGACCCGCCTCCCGGCCTCGTCAACATAGACCTTCGCCAGAGCGGCAGAGGGCGACACACAAGCCGCCATCATACAGACCGCAATGCATACCCCCCTTATATGCCGTAAGCATTCAAAAACAGACACCGGTATCAATCTCCATCCAGAAGGCGTCTGTTGATCAGTTTCACAACCGCGTAGTAGGGAAAGTAATCGACAATATTCATACAGCCGTAATCCTGCTCCATGGAATAGAGCCGATCGAAACCGATCCCCAGGGCGTCAGCCAGGCCGGCATGTGAACGGACAATCTCCCGCAGAACAGGAATCACCCGTTCCGCAAGATCACGGACTCTCTCGCCGCCGGGGATCCGATATTCGGCCCCCTGCTCTCTCCACGCGTCGAAGGCCCCCGGGAACCGCTCCTCCACGCCGTCCGCGTTCAACCCCTCCCAGAGCTTCACATCCAGTTCTCGCAGGGCCGGGGTGGGGTGGGGGGTCAGGCCGTGGGATGCGGCGATAATATCGGCTCCCCGGCGCGCCCGTATCAGATCGCTGCAGTAGACCCCCGCCAGGGG
>CAZAST010000098.1:0-7970 GCA_964487805.1 uncultured Syntrophaceae bacterium | reverse complement strand
GGTCAAGATCCTCCTCGATATCGATCGCATCCTGAGTCACGATGAAGTGGCACTCCTGGAAGAGGCCGTATGATTTTTACCAGAAGGTGAAAGAGCGGCTTCGCATCCATTCTCGAGGCGAAGGAAACCGGGGAACAACTATCAATGCGCGACGGATGTGATATGATCCCCGAAAAAAAGCTCGACCTCTCTCCCGGGAGGTCGTATTATAAGATTCGTATAGGACGGTCCACCCTTTTCAGCGTGGACCGTCCTATCGTTGCGATTCTCCATATCATCCCTTGCATCCCTCCTGCGATATGATGATGGCATGTCTCCTTCTTTGTTTTTGCACTCACGTTTTAAGCACCAGATGACGATAGAAACGGTGAAGATGAGATTTTCAGTTACCGAAAGGTAAATCTCTTCCGATAAGGGTGCGGCGCTAAGCCACCGGGTTAAGCCTGCGTATTACAGATATGGCAGCGGGAATGTGAGGCAGGACAGAATAAAAGCCGCTTGCCACCCGGAAAATGGGGTTTTTTATGGACAGTCCGGGCGATCCTCCGTTTCGGTGCTGCCTGAAGGGACATACGAGCCATATTGATAGAGGGCGACACCCAACCCGTGACAAATCAAAAAGTCCCCCTGTGCGCAAGGCTTATCGACAGGAGGAACACAGATTCCACGATTCTTCGAAACAAGAAAACCGGTCCCATATTTTTCTTGATTTTTAGTCTTTTTCTCCTTATAGAATGACAACTCTTACTGGCAGGGTCCTTTACAGTCGCCCCCTTAAAAGGGGGTTTCGTGAACGCCAGAAAATATCAGGGTATCCTCCCTCCCCCACTTGATAATACTGCATGATAATCAGATGCGGATGGAATGAACACCGACATTCACAAGCCGGAAATCTTTGCTGACATGACAACAAAACCTACTTACGAGGAACTTGAGCGAATACTCAGCAGGTCTGAGGAAGAATCCGCCAGGCGCAGACTGGCGGAAGAAGCGCTGCGTGAAAACGAAAAGAAATACAGGCTTCTTTTTGAAAACAGCGGTGCAGCTGTATTTTACTACGATACCGATGGGAAACTTCTCCTCTTGAACAGGAGAGGGGCACGGAATCTCGGAGGAACCAAAAAGGATCTCACGGGAAAATCCCTGCACGAAATATTCCCCGGAACAGCCGATCTGCACATCAACCGGATCAATCAGGTTATGGAAAGAGGACGGGGAGCCACCTTTGAAGATCTGCTCGATCTTCCTACAGGCAAGATATGGGTTTCATCAAGTATTTATCCGGTCAAAGATGAGGAAGGGAATGTCGAAGGCGTACAGATCACTTCCTTTGACATAACGGAGCGCAAACTGGCCGAGGAGGAACTCCTTCAGAGCGAGAAACGGTTCAGAGAAATGGCCGACCTTCTGCCGACCATTGTATGCGAGCTGGACACGGATAATCGTCTCACCTATACAAACAGAATGGGGCTTGAAACATTCGGTTATTCTCGTGCCGATTTGAGCGCCGGATTGTTTCTGTCTGATCTGGTTCATCCCGACGACCGCGAAAAGGTCCTCAGCCGTATCGAGCAGGCTCCCAAAGAAACAAAACAGGGACCTGCTGAGTACAGATTCCTGAGAAAGGATGGCTCCGAGGTAATCGGCCTTACGGATAGCGCCCCTATTGATAAAGATAATGCGTTTGTCGGGATACGACTCAGCATTACGGATACAACCGAGAGAAAAAAACTCGAATCTCAGCTCCAGCACGCCCAGAAGATGGAAGCCATCGGCACGCTGGCAGGAGGGATCGCCCATAATTTCAATAATCTGCTCATGACTATTACAGGGAACATCTCTCTCATGTCTCTGGAAACTCACCCTGATCATACGTGCTACAGATACCTCAAAAATATCCGGCAGGCAGCCCAAAACGGAGCCCGGCTGACAAAGCAACTCCTCGGATACGCGCGAGGGGGGAAATATGAGGTCAAGCCCCTGAACCTGAATACGGTGGTCCGGGGTACCTGCGAGGTTTTCAGCTTGACCCATAAAAATATCACGGTCCATACAGATTTGACTGAAGACCTTTTTGAAATTAAGGCGGATCGCAGCCAGATAGAGCAGGTTTTACTTAATCTCCAGATAAACGCCGCCGAGGCCATGCCGGAGGGCGGACAGCTGCACCTGAAAACCGCCAATGTCAGCCATATGAGTATTGAGAGCGACTCATTCAAGGCACAGCCCGGCAACTATGTCCTCCTGGCGGTGAGCGATACGGGTGGCGGCATGGATAAAAAAACTCTGTCCCGCATTTTTCACCCCTTCTTTTCCACCAAGGGGCTCGCCAAGAGTTCAGGACTCGGCCTGGCCTCCGTGTACGGCATTATCAAAAATCATGACGGATATATCGATGTCCAGTCCACACCGGGTCAGGGAACCACCTTTTTCATGTATCTCCCCGCCTCGGGCACTGCGTTCGGTGAGAGACCGATGAAGAATCATGATGCAGGGGAAACGGAAACCAGGACAATCCTTCTCGTTGATGATGAGGACATGGTCCGTGATGTTGGGGTTCATCTGTTTAAATCTCTGGGCTACTCGGTGCTTGAGGCCGCGAACGGTATGGAGGCGGTTGATATCTACAAAAAGAACAGCGAAACAATCAATCTGGTGTTTCTTGACATCGTCATGCCGGGGATGAGCGGGGGTGATACCTATGACATGATCAAAGGAATTAATCCGAAGGTGAAAGTTCTTCTCTCAAGCGGATACGGCATCGATGCCCAAGCAACCGAGATACTCGACCGAGGAGCTGACAGTTTTATTCAAAAACCATTTTCGCTGGAGGACCTGTCTCAGAAGATCCGTGAAATCATGGGAGGAAATGGTGCGGCTGCCGTCTCTTCCCCATGCGTGACCGCCAATTTTTTGAGGGTAGAATGAAACTAACAGCCAGTTTGCCATGACGCCTCGCCTATGAGGCAATATTCCACAGGCGATAATTTCCCCCTCCTGAAACATTTTTCCCACCACCTCGGGATTTCGATTCTCTCAAGCCATAAAAGAAGGGTCTTCTTCCCCCGCCTTCTCCGCAAGGGCGTGCGAAAAATTTTTCGCCCTCTCCTTTACCGATCATTTTTCATCACTCCCTTCCTTCACTATACAAGTGATTTCAAATACCTTGATTAGAAATAATCACGGCCCCGTCATTACAGAGGCCGTCATAGTATTGAGCCAAGTCACTCCAGAATCTCCTCGCGAGGATCACGATCTGTTTGCATGGTTCTTGCAGAAGACAAGAAACAGCAAATGAAGATTTGAGATGCGTGGATGACGGGAGGGGTCACCTGCCGGTCTCCGGCTGGAACGACAACAGGTCCACGACCGTCACGATCACCACGAGTTGATATGCCGTTACAATATCAGCAGGAGGAGGATATCACAGAATGACTGCCATCAAGAAAGACCCTCACGATTCGTCGGCGTCACCGGACAATAAGGACGAGGGCAAGGATCGTAAAGCGTTCAACGATTCCATAGGAATCGATATCGGAACCGCCAATATTGTCGTGGCTCAGAACAGGGGAAGAGAGATCAGTACGACCATCCAGTCAAACGCTTTTTTCACCATTCCCAGTTCCCAGACCACCAAAGAAATAATTGCCGGAAAGTCCGTTCCGTTTTTCGAGAAAAACAACAAGTTGTACATTCTGGGCAACTCTTCGGAATACTTTGCCAACATATTTCGGGGCAACACGCGAAGACCCATGAAAGAAGGGATATTAAACCCTAAGGAACACGAGAGCGCCGACGTCATCAAGACCATCATCGAAAACATTGTCAGAAGGCCGAACACAGATCAAGAAAAGATATGGTTCAGCGCACCCGGCGAGCCGATCGGGAAACCGAACACCGTTACGTATCACAAATCTATCATCAAGATGCACCTCGAAAATCTGGGGTACTCACCAATACCCATCAACGAAGGCATGGCCGTTATCATCTCGGAGTTGTCCGGTAACGGCAGCGAATTCACGGGGATAGGAATCAGCGTCGGGGCCGGGATGTGTAATGTCTGTCTCTCGTATCTCTCTATCCCGGTCATCACATACAGTATTCAGAAAGGAGGAGATTACATCGATTCCCTGGTGGGCAGTTCCGTGGGAGAACCTTCTACAACGATCAAAGGAGTGAAGGAAAAGGAGTTGAACCTTTCCATTAAACCAAGGAATCGGGTGGAAATCGCCCTTCATATATATTACGAGGATCTCTTTTCGAGCCTGGCGCAAAGCCTCCAGGAGGCGCTGGGATCTTCCGATAATGTGCCCAGCCTTCCCAAGCCCATACCGATAGTTCTGGCCGGCGGCGCGGTTCTCCCGAAAGGATCCCGGGATAAATTCGCGAAGGCCTTCGATGGCGTACGACTCCCGATCAACATTTCCGATATACGCATAGCCGAACGGCCCCTCTACGCAACCGCAAAGGGTGCGCTCATGATGGCCATGCGGGAAAAGGGATAGCTGCCCATGGATCCCGCTGTGTTCATCTACTCTCCGAATGAGATACGGGGGAAAATTATCTCGGAGACCCTCAGGGTGAAAGGAATAAAAGCGCGCCCGGCTGCCAGTCATTTCGAGGTTGATGCTCTGATCATCGAGTATTCTCCGAAGGTTATCATACTGGACATCAAGAAGAATATTTCTGCGGAAACGGACTTTCTGGTTACGCTTTCTCAAAAAAACACGGGGGCAGAGATCATCGTCCTGGGGGACAAGCCCGATCCATCCGCCCTGGGAGCACCGAACATTACTCATACACGATGGATCCCCGGGCCACTCGCCCCCGAATCGATCGTTTCCGAAGTACACAATATCCTCTTCCCGAAAAGGCACTGGCCCTTCACGAAACGCTGCAAAACCATGATATCGGCGGCCCTCCTCCGGTTAAAACGGTTTTTCTTCTGGAGCGTGCCCATAACGGCAACCCTTGTTGTCGGACTTATAGGGGGCTACGTCTACTGGTGCATCGCCACTCTTCCCGACATACAGAGCCTGAACAGCTATTCTCCCTACAAGTCCTCTGAGATTTATTCCCACGACAACGTCCTCTTGTCGGAGTTTTATATCGAACGGCGGAATATGGTTTCACCCGACACGCTTCCTCGGCACGTCAAAAATGCATTCATAGCCGTCGAAGATGCGCGTTTCTACCAACATGCCGGGATAGATCCCGTCAGAATACTCAGCGCCTTCCTGACAAACATAAAGGAGGGAGGCTTCGTGCAGGGGGGAAGCACCATCACCCAGCAACTGGCCAAAATGATCTTCTTCAAGCCTGAGAAGACAATCACGCGAAAGGTGAAAGAGATCGCAATCTCCCTGCAGATAGAGCGGCGTTATACCAAAGATGAGATAATGGGGATGTATCTCAACAATGCCTATTTCGGAACGAGGGCGTACGGAATTGAAGCCGCGTCTTACATCTATTTCGGCAAGGCCTCCAGTGAGTTATCCACATCAGAAGCCGCCCTTCTTGCGGCGCTCCCCAAGGCCCCTTCGAAGTATTCACCCTTTGCGGACCCTGAGAAATCCCTGAACAGAAGAAATTACGTCCTCAAAAGGATGTTCCAGACAGGATTCATCAATCAGGATGAGTACCGGCAAGCCCTCGGCGATGCAATACCGGATAAGATACACGATCGCCGTTACAAGGCGCCATACTACGTGGACCACTGCCGCGGCATCCTTGAAGAAATGATGGGAGACCGGCTCTACACCGCCGGATTGAAGATTTACACGACACTCGACAACCGGATGCAGGAAACGGCGGAGAAAGCGGTAAGCGAGGGAATCGAGAGGCTTGAAAAACGCGGGATAACGGGGGTGCAGGCGGCACTTCTCGCCATCGACATCAAAACGGGACACATCAAGGCGATGGTGGGGGGAACGAACTTCTGGGACTCCCAGTTTAACCGGGTTACCCAGGCAAAGAGACAGCCGGGCTCCACCTTCAAGCCCATCGTCTTTCTCACGGCCCTGGAGCAGGGACTGAAGCCCAGCGATACCATAGAGGACAAAAGGATTGATTATTACGTGAAAGGGCAGCTTGAGGCGTGGACCCCCTTGAACTACAGCAAGAAATACCACGGCACCGTCACGTTGAAAACGGCTCTTGCCCGTTCCTTCAACGCGGCGACCGTCAATCTTGCCAGCAAGGTGGGCATCGGGAACATGATCAAGACGGCGCACCGGCTCGGGATAAAAAGCACGATTCACCCGTTCTATTCCTCAGCCATCGGCTCTTCCGAACTGACCCTCATCGAACTCGTTTCAGCCTATGCCGCCCTTGCCAGCGGAAAGCGAATCGAACCAACCTGCATTACCCGGATCATCGACAAAGAACAGGCGGTCCTTGTGGAGCCGCCCGCCATTGAGGAGACGGTCGTCGGTCGAGATTCCCTTACGGCCATACGCGACATGCTTCAATCCGTCGTCCTTGAGGGCACAGGGAGAGGGGCGCTGGTTCTGAAAAGGCCAGTCTACGGCAAGACAGGAACAACCAACGACTGCGTCGACGCATGGTTCATCGGTTTCGATGAAAATATCGCTTTGGGGGTATGGGTGGGGAGAGACGATCACACCCCGATCGGCGGCGACGAGAACGGAGCCACGGTCGCGCTCCCCATATGGGTTGATTTCATGCGGGGATCAGGCGAAACCCCTGAACCGGCACGGATAACCGTGTACCCGTCGGTAACGATGGCAGCGGGAGCGGTAAGCGTCAATTAATGGACACCATGACGGAGAGCCCGCATCCTTTTTGCGGGCGCATCGAATGAGCCACACAGTGGCAGATGCCGTGATCCGTTGATAAGAAACACTCATGAACGCTGATCGAAAGGGCTTTCCATGGAAAGAAACGTACTGATCGTGGATGACGATGTCACCGTCCGGGACATGTTCCATGACGTCTTTTCAGACGCCGGTTACTCCATATCGCTCGCAACGAATGGAGAAGAGGCTCTGAGAATCCTGAACGAAGAAAAGATCATGGTCATGTTTCTCGATCTGAAACTGTTCGGGATGGACGGGATAGAGCTGTGCCGCCAGATACGGAGAACGAATCACATGGCGATCATTTACGCCATAACCGGGTGGGCCGGACTCTTCGAGATAGAGGAATGCCGGGAGGCGGGGTTCGACGATTTCTTTGTAAAACCGGTCAAAATCAATCAGATGCTGGATGCCGTCGAAGAGGCATTCAAGAAACTGGACCGGTGGTTGAACCGGCCCCACTGAAGGGAGCGTTCCTCCACCCTCGTGATCACACGAGCCCGGTTCGCTGGGCGCCGTGCTTCCGATCCCATCCAAGCCGGCATACACCCATACCAGATAGAAACCCCCTCGAGTGTGTGACTACCGGCGCAACGGAAGGCGTTGTATTTTTTCAGAGAAATACCTCTCTTCCGATTCAAGATTCCCCATTTTTATGCCGATATATGTTCAACTGGTATGGATGTCCGGTGCGCACAGAAAGGCTTTATGAGTGCTTTAAGCTGCGCCATTACCCGCAGAAAGGAAATACAACCATATGATTACAGCGAAGGGATTTGATAATCTGCTTGACGTAATGAAAACCATGGCCGCCACGGAGCGGCTCATTGGAGATTTTTATCGAATCTGCGCTGAAAAGTGGGAAGAAGATCGGTCATTCTGGTCCCATATCGCCGATGAAGAAGAACAGCACGCCCGGTATATCGAACGGATGGCTGGAATTATCGCGGAGAAGCCGGAACGTTTTGAAATCGGCAGGCCCTTCAGTCAGGCTGCAGCGCAGACGGTCATGAACGGTATCAAAGAAAACATGAAACGACTTGAAGAAGGGTCGATCAGCCGGGAGAGGCTGCTGTTCATAACACGGGATATGGAACACTCCATTATGGAAAAAAATTACGGCGAGATCGTCAAGACATCCGATCATGAGTA
>CAZAST010000097.1:6671-8039 GCA_964487805.1 uncultured Syntrophaceae bacterium | reverse complement strand
GTTTTTACCGTGGATCATGACTGGCGCATTACGTCTTTTAACCGGGCCGCCGAGGAGATCACGGGAGTCCCGCGCGAAGAGGCCGTCGGCCAGTTGTGCAAGGACGTCCTGAAGGCCGACATCTGCGAGAAAAACTGCGCCATCAGCCAAACGCTCGAGACGGGTGAACCCGTGCGAGACCGGGTTGCCACTATCATCAACGCCGATGGCGAGCGCGCCCCCGTAAGCATATCGACCGCTATCCTGCGGGACGCCGACGGCAGAACCATGGGCGCCGTGGAGACCTTCCGGGACATCAGTCTCGTCGAAAAGCTGCGCAAAAAGATCGAGCAGAAGTACACCTTCGAGGATATCATATCGCGGAGTCACCGGATGTACGAACTGTTCGATATCCTTCCCGATGTGGCGGAGAGCCTGAGCACCGTTCTGATAGAAGGCGAAAGCGGCACGGGGAAGGAGCTTTTCGCACGGGCGATTCACCATCTGAGCCCGCGGAAAGACCGGCCCCTTGTCATCGTCAACTGCGGCGCCATGCCGGACACCCTTCTCGAATCGGAGCTGTTCGGCTACAAGGCGGGGGCCTTCACAGACGCGAAACGGGACAAGCCGGGGCGTTTCAAACTTGCCGAGGGGGGGACGATATTCCTCGACGAGATCGGCGATATCTCGCCGGCCCTGCAGGTGCGGCTGCTGCGCTTTCTGCAGGAGAAAACGTACGAGCCCCTCGGGGCGGTGAAAAGCGAGCGGGCTGACGTCCGCATCATCGTCGCCACGAATCGCGACCTTCCCGACATGGTGCGGCAGGGCAAATTCAGGGAAGACCTCTACTACCGGATCAACGTGATCAGGCTGGAACTTCCCCCTCTGCGCGATCGGAAGGAGGATATCCCCCTTCTGGTCGATCACTTCATCAAGAACTTTGACTCCATCCAGAACAAGGGGATCGAAGGGATCTCCGACGAGGCCCTCGCGTGCCTCATGGCCTATGATTACCCCGGCAATGTGCGCGAGCTGGAAAATATCATCGAGCGTTCCTTTATCCTGTGCAAATCGAAGCTGATAACACCCGCGCATCTCCCTGAACCGGTCTGCGGCCCCTCTTCGGCTCATGACACGGAAAGCGCCGACGTCACAACCTTCAAGGATGTGGAAGCCGCTTTTCTGCTGAATGCCCTGAAGAGAAACGGCTGGAACCGCCTGCAGACCGCGCGGGAACTCGGCATTCACAAGAGCACCCTCTTTCGCAAGATCAAATCCCTGGGAATCGAGATCCCGGACAAGCGGGAGCCGTAACACCCCAATCACAAAAGATCAGGAAACGAGCGCTTCGTAAGTCGCGTATATGCGACCGTTCCGTGCCGTAAGAGT
>CAZAST010000097.1:4521-6661 GCA_964487805.1 uncultured Syntrophaceae bacterium | reverse complement strand
GTAGCTATTATGCAACTGACTTCAATCCTTCCTTAAAAGAGCAGCGGAGAATCGTTCGTTATTTCAAAGTATTAGCATTCCTCCTTTTAATTCTTCATTCTGGCACGTCCTGTGCTGATACGTATATACCGTAAAGGGAGCCGCGCCGATGAAAATAGCCATCCCGGTCTGGAATGACCTTGTTTCGACGGTTCTGGATTTTTCCGATCGTCTGCTCATCGCCGATTGCGAAGCGGGACGCGTGGAGAACAGAACCGTGGTCGATCTTGCGGAAACCGCCCCGGTGGCAAAGGTGGCCCGGCTGAGGGAACTCGGGATACAGGTGCTTCTCTGCGGCGCTGTTTCGCGTCCCCTGGAGCAGATGATCATGGCGGCGGGGATAGAGATTATCCCCTTCCTGAAGGGACGGACGGATGATGTGCTCAATGCCTATCTTTCCCGCCGTCTCGCCGGTCCGGGGTTCATGCTCCCCGGCTGCGGGCCGGGGCCGGGCTGCAGCCCGGGAAGAGGAATGGGCCGAGGAATGGGTGGCGGACCCCGGGGAAGAGGCAGAAGAAGAGGATGGAATATATGAAGATAGCGATTACCTCGTATGGAGAAGACCTGAAAAGTAAGATGGACAAGAGCTTCGGGAGGGCGAAATGGTTTGTCCTGGTGGATTCGGACACGGGCGCTTTCGAAGCCCATTCGAACAAGCAGAACGTGAACGCGGCACAGGGGGCGGGGATCCAGGCCGCCCAGAACGTTGTCAATCTGGGGGCTGAGGTCCTTCTGTCCGGGAATGTGGGCCCCAACGCCTTCAGGGTGCTCAGCGCCGCGGGGGTGAAGATGTTCATTGTTCCCGGGGATAACACGGTCGAAGAAACGTTGAACAAGTGGAAGGAGGGAAACCTCCAGGAGATATCGGAAGCAACTATTGAAGGGCACTGGGTCTGAGCCCGTGCCGTAAGTCAAAGGAGGTGACAGCAATGCCGAGAGGAGATGGAACAGGCCCGCAGGGACAGGGGTCGCGAACAGGCCGTGGAATGGGACCGTGCGGAACAGGAACACAGCAAGTTCCCGCGCCTGAGGAAAATATGGGATTCTTCCGGAGAATGGGAAGAAGGTTGGGTTTCGGCCGATCCGGCCAGGGTCGTGGAATGGGCCAGGGACGCGGTATGGGTCAGGGCCGTAATCGTTAGAACGCGGGTGTTCCGAACCAACGTGGAACACTCAATAAGAATATACCAGGGAGGTGTAGATCATGCCAGGTGGAGATAGAACGGGTCCCGCAGGGATGGGACCGATGACGGGAAGAGGCGCGGGGTACTGCGCCGGATATCCGGCGCCGGGATACGCGAACGCCGGCTTCGGCCGGGGGTTCGGGCGCGGCCGCGGCGGAGGCTGGGGACGTCGCAACTGGTTTTACGCGACAGGTCTCACGGGCTGGCAGCGGGGCGCCTATGGATATCCGGCCTACGGGGGAGGAATGCCGTATGCTCCGGCTTTCTATCCCTCAGGATCGGGTCTTTCAAGGGAAGATGAGTTCAATACCCTGAAAGGCCAGGCGGAATATCTGGAAGAGTCGTTGGAAGGCATCAGAAAACGAATGGGAGAACTGGAAGAAAAAATCAAAGAAAAATAACCGGTGAATAGCGTCGGCATGGGGACTTCTCTCTCAGCAGACTGACAGAAATATCCCGAACGCTGGGAAAGAATGCGGAAATTGGCAGTTCGCTGAGCGGTTTCATGCCCTGTGCCGGCTCTTTTTTACACCCCGTTACCTTGCATTACCGGAATGGGATGCTTATCTTACAAAATAAGTTCCGAACAATGCAGTCTTATATTTTTACAGGAAAGGTGCATGGATATGAAGATAGCGATTACAGCAACAGGGCCGTCCCTCGATGACCAGGTTGAACCCCGTTTCGGCCGGGCCCCCTATTATCTCTTTGTGGACACGGAAACAATGGAAACGGAGGCCGTGCAGAACCCGAATGTCGCGGCAGGTGGCGGTGCCGGGATCCAGTCGGCGCAACTCATGTCGGACCACGGCGTCAAGCATGTCCTGACGGGAAATTGCGGACCGAACGCGTTCCAGGTCTTCTCGGCGGCCGGCATTCAGGTTATTGTCGGCGTGAGCGGAGTTGTCCGCCAGGCG
>CAZAST010000097.1:0-4501 GCA_964487805.1 uncultured Syntrophaceae bacterium | reverse complement strand
ACAAACCAGCCCAACGTGGCAAGCCACCACGGTATGGGCGGAGGCGGCGGTATGGGAATGGGCGGTGGTCGAGGCATGGGAGGCGGCCGCGGCATGGGAAGGAACCGGACATCGTGAAACTGGTAATAGCAAGCGGAAAGGGCGGCACCGGGAAGACGACGATAGCGACTAATCTCGCCCTCTCTCTCGCCGCAACGGGAATACATGTCCAGCTCCTGGACTGCGACGTCGAGGAGCCGAACTGCCATATTTTTCTGAAACCGGAGATTGAAAAGACCGAGCCGGTGACGGTAGCGATTCCGGAGGTCATCGAGGAGAAATGCACGGGATGCGGTGTCTGTGCCGATGTGTGCGAATTTAAAGCCATCGCGGTCGTGAAAAAAAAGGTCCTCATATTCCCCGAGCTCTGTCACAGTTGCGGCGCCTGTACGCTCTTCTGTCCGGAAGCTGCGTTCAGGGAAGTCCCCCGGGAGATCGGCGTTCTCGAAAAAGGAACAGCCGATGGAATCGACTTCATCCACGGTTTGCTCAATATCGGCGAGCTCATGTCTCCGGCCGTTATCGGCGCCGTCAAGAAAGCGGGACAGGCGTCGGACGTTCAGATCATCGACTCGCCTCCTGGGACATCCTGCCCTGTCATCGAGGCCGTCAAGGACGCCGATTTCGTCCTCCTCGTCACGGAGCCAACCCCCTTCGGTCTGAATGACCTGGAACTTGCCGTGGGAATGGTGAGGGAGTTGGGTATCCCTCTCGCTGTCGGGATCAACCGCTCCGATGTAGGCAACGACGAGGTGAAAACCTATTGCGGACGGGAACGGATCGAGATCGTTCTTGAGATACCGGACGACCGCAGGATCGCCGAGGCCTATTCCCGGGGTGAAATGGTTGTCCGCGCGCTGCCTGAATACGGCAAGACATTCGAAGAATGCTGGGCCCGCATCGTTGATCTCCACAATCACGCGACCCAGGAAGGAACCTCTGTGGGAAAAACGAAAGCGGAAGGGTAACACTGTGAAAGAAATTGTCGTTATCAGCGGAAAAGGCGGGACGGGAAAAACCAGTATCGTCGCCTCATTCGCGGCCCTGGCGGACAGAAAGGTCCTGGCGGATTGCGATGTGGACGCGGCAGATCTGCACCTCGTTCTCAATCCGACGATCGAACGCCGGGAGGAGTTCAGCGGCGGCAAGAAGGCAACCATCCGGGAGGACGAGTGCATTTCCTGCGACCGCTGTATCGAGGAGTGCCGTTTCGAAGCGATCGGCTATCCGGAGAATTCGGATACGCCCCGTGTCAATCATATATCCTGCGAGGGGTGCGGCGTCTGTGCCCGGGTGTGTCCCGTCGAGGCAGTATCTTTCGAGCCGGTCGTCAACGGAGAGTGGTATGTCTCCTCGACACATTATGGCCCCATGGTGCACGCGCGCCTCGGGATCGCGGAAGGCAATTCGGGAAAGCTGGTGACGCTGATCCGCCAGGAAGCCCGGTCTATCGCGGAAAAGGATGGTTTGAATTATATCATCGTGGACGGATCGCCCGGCATCGGGTGCCCCGTCATCGCCTCCATAACAGGCGCAGACCTCATCCTGGTGGTCACCGAACCGACCCTCTCCGGCCGGCATGACCTCCTTCGCGTGGCGGACCTGGCTTCATACTTCAGAATCCCCTCTCTTGTGTGTGTCAACAAGTGGGACCTGAACCCCCAAATCACCGAACAGATTGAGAAAGAGGCGGAAGAGCACGGCGTCAAGGCTGCGGGGAGAATCCGCTACGACAGGGCCATCACGGAGGCCCAGATCATGAAGACCAGCGTCGTGGAGTACACCGGCGGGGCTGTCTCCGGCGATATCAGGGGCGTCTGGCAGAACGTGGTGTACGCACTCGGTTGAAGATATAACGGGGCATGCAAAAATCGGCACACACATCAGAGAACCAGGAATTTGTCATCGACGTTATCAACATGACAAAACGGTTTGAAGATATAACCGCTGTCGATACCGTATCGTTTTCCATCAAAAAGGGAGAAGTCTTTGGATTTCTCGGCCCCAACGGCGCGGGGAAGACAACGACCATAAACATACTCACCGGGCTCTCCCGTCCGGACTCCGGAACCATCAGGATCGCGGGTCAGGATTACATAAAAAATCCTAAACATGTTCAGCATCTGATTGGCGTCGTCCCCGACGAAAGCAACCTGTATCCTGAACTGTCCGGGTTCGATAATCTCTGTTTCTGCGCCTCGTTGTATGGAATACGGAAACAGGAACGCCGCGAGAGGGCACGGGAGCTGTTGCGGGAATTCGGCCTGGAGGAGGCGGCACATCGAAAATTCGGCGGCTACTCGAAGGGCATGAAACGAAAGTTGACCATTGCCGCAGGCATTATTCACAATCCGCAGATCCTGTTCCTCGATGAACCGACGACCGGCATCGATGTGGCCAGCGCACGGCAGATCCGCCAGCGTATCTCCGACCTCAATGCGGGCGGAACGACGATTTTCCTGACAACGCATTATATCGAAGAAGCCGAGCGCCTCTGCGGCCGGATCGCTTTCATTGTCCGAGGTAGAATCGCCCGCATCGATACCGTCGAAAATCTGATGCAGTTGACGGAAGGCCGCCACATCGTGCAATTCGCCGTCTCACCTGACGCAGCCGGGATATGCGAAAATATCACAACGGCATTTCCCGCCCTTCAGTGCCGAACGGTTCCGGGAGGTGTGTTTGTTGAGTCTTCAGAGCCCGTCCGTGTCGGACCGCTGGTGCGGCTTCTGGAGGACATGGGCGCTGAGGTGTCCGAGGCCCGAAAGATCCGCCCCTCGCTGGAGGATGTCTTCGTCGATATCACGGGGATCGAAGTGGGCATGATGAAGCAGGAAAAGGAAAAAGCAAAGACGGGGGACGGGGCATGAAGAGCTGGATCGCGTTCTGGAATATACTGGCCAAAGACATGCGGTCATACTACCTGAAGCCTCCCAACGTCAGCTGGGGGCTTCTGTTCCCGCTGGTCTGGATCGCCATGTTTTTCATTCGTTCCGGGCTGGGATTTGAAAGCATTCCCGATCTGCTTCCGGGAGTGATGGCGCTCAGCGTGCTCTTCGGGGCAACCAGTGTGCTCTCCGTCACCGTCACATTTGAAAAGAAGGGCCGATCCTTCGAGCGGCTGCTGCTGGCGCCGATTTCGCTGGAACTGCTGATGCTGGCGAAAACGACCGGGGCCATACTGTTCGGAACCATCAACGCCTTTGTTCCAATCCTGATCGCCTTGTTTTTGACGGATCTTACGGTTGTTAATTGGTCGATCATGGTGCCGGCTGTAATTCTGGTGGCCGTCAGTTCGACATTCCTGGGACTTTTTATCGCCGTTTCAGTGAAAGAGGTTTTTGAGGCCCAGACGTTCTCGAACTTTTTCCGCTTCCCCATGATCTTTCTGTGCGGGCTTTTCTTCCCCATCGCGTCTATCCCCCTCTTTCTGCGTCCGCTGTCGTACGTGCTGCCTCTCACATACGGCACCGACATTATCCGTGGGGCGGTTACGGGGGGGAATGTCATGCATCTGGGGCTTGATTTTCTGGTCGTCATCATTTTCTGCCTGGTGCTTTTCTTTGTGAGCTTGCAAAATATCAACAGGAAATGGATTACATAACTATGACGGGCGCGTGGCCGGGTGGCAATTCCGCTCCTGTTCGTTGTCAACGGTCGCCGAAACCGGTTGTTGGAAAGGGTTTATAGTGTGAAGATATTTCTGGACTGCTTTCCCTGTTTTCTGAGACAGGCGCTGGAGGCCGGCAGAATCGCGGGGGCTGACGAAGAGACGCAGAGAGAGGTTTTGGAACGAGTGATGAAAACACTCCTTGATCTTTCCGGTGAGGAAACCCCTCCTCAAATCGGCAGCATGATTCACGACGTTATCAGGAAGGCAACTGGCAACAGCGACCCGTACCGGGAGATAAAACGCCGCCACAACGAACAGGCACTCGGCATGGAAGAGAAGCTGACCGGTTTCATTACCGGATCAGTCTCTCCCCTGTCGGACGCACTCAAGCTGGCCGCCGCGGGGAATCTCATCGACATGGGCCCTGAGCGAAAGTGGAAGGACATGAGGGATATATTCCGTGATTTCACCCGGAAGGACTCGTCGCACTTCGACTATCCGTCATTTGAAACGGCCCTCCGTGGGGCTGGGACACTCCTCTATATAGGGGACAATGCCGGGGAGATCGTCCTGGATAAGATCCTGATCGGGGTACTCCTGCGGGAGACAAACCTTGACATCACCTATGTGGTGAGGGGCGGGCCTGTTATCAACGATGCCACCATGGATGACGCCCGATTTGTCGGCATGACCGATCTCGTCAGGGTGATCGATACGGGAGCCACCTTTCCCGGCGTCGTACCCGAGGCGTCCTCCGAAGAATTTCTCGGCCACTATGAGACGACGGACCTGATCCTCGCGAAGGGCCAGGGGAACTACGAATCACTCAGTGAAGAAAACAAAAATATC
>CAZAST010000096.1:0-8149 GCA_964487805.1 uncultured Syntrophaceae bacterium | reverse complement strand
TCTATCCCGTCGAGGACGGCCCGCGCCTGGGCTTCATTCAGTTCGGCGATGACGTCGGCCGCGTCGTCCGAGTCCATCTCCTCGATGATCTCGGCGAGTTTCTTGTCCGATATGTCTTCGAGGATCTGTTCCCGGGAAAGGTCGCTCAGCTCGGGGATGACGTCGGATGCCTTTTCCACCTCCAGAAGAGAAAAGAGGCGGATTTTTTCCTGCTCCTCGAGATTGTCGATGAGATCGGCGATATCGGCCGGATGGAGTTCCGAGAACAGATCGATGATATCGAATTCCCTGTTCAGGCGGATCCATTCCCTGAGTTTGCCGAGGTAGTTGATCTCTTCTTTCTTCTGGTCTTCCATGGGGAAACTCCTGCCGTCAAAACAAAGCGGCTCTTATTAACACGTTCGAGAGGACAGAGCAAGGATGCCGGGAAAAGGAATCGGAGCGCTCGGAGGGAATGCGCAGCGCAGGTGCTGTGAAAGCCGTCGAAAAAGATCAAGACCGATCCAATGGAAGGCTAGACCGGCATGCCGGTATCCGTGTACCTGACTTCTCCGCCGACTATGGTCATGACGGCCTTCCCGATGAGGTCCCATCCGTCGAAGGGGCAGTTTCGACTCTTTGAACGGAATGTCCCCGCGTCGACCGTCCATGCCCTGTGTAAATCGATGACGGTGATGTCGGCATCGCAGCCCGGCGTCAGAGAACCTTTGGATATCCTGAGTATGCGGGCGGGGTTGGTACTCATCTTTTCGATCAGCTGCGGCAGGGTCAGGAGACCGTCGAGCACCAGTTTCAGGGAAAGGGAAAGGGATGTCTCCAGACCGATGATGCCGTTCGCGGCGTAGGCAAATTCCACATCCTTTTCAACCGATGAATGCGGTGCATGGTCGCTGGCTATGGCATCGATCGTGCCGTCGCGCAGACCTTCTTTTATGGCTTCCACATCCTCTGCCCCTCTCAGGGGGGGATACATCTTGCAGTTGGTGGAAAATCCCCTCAGGGCCTCATCGGTCAGAGTGAAATAGTGAGGGGCCGTCTCTGCGGTGACCTGGACCCCCGCCGCCTTGGCGTCCCTGACCGCCTGCACGGCTCCCGCGGTGCTCACGTGGGCGATGTGCACGCGGGTCCCGGTGAAACGGGCGAGCGCTATGTCCCGCAATACCATGATATCTTCAGCGACGGCCGGAATTCCGGGGAGACCCAGCTCAGTGGAAACGAATCCTTCATGCATCAGACCGCTGGACGACAGTCCCCGGTCCTCGCAGTGGGATAACACCGGCATGTCGAGAGAGCAGGCGTACTCGAGGGCGTGCCGCATGATCCCGCTGTCGGCGACGGGATTGCCGTCGTCGGAAAAGGCCACGGCCCCGGCGCTCTTGAGATCGCCGAATTCCGTGAGTGTTTCCCCGGCCTGTCCTCTGCTCAGGGCGGCCACGGGAAACACATTTGTCATGGCCCCAAGACGGGCCTGTTTCAGTATGAATTCCGTTACCGACCGGTTGTCGTTGACGGGATTGGTATTCGCCATGCAGGCAATGGAGGTAAAGCCCCCGGCCACGGCAGCCTCGCTCCCCGTCCGGATTGTCTCTTTGTACTCGAACCCCGGTTCGCGCAGGTGGACATGCATGTCGACCAGACCGGGCGCGACGACCATGCCCCGCAGGTCAATGATCTTCTCTGACTCAGCCTTTGACGGGGGGATGTCCTTTCCGATGCGGGAGATCTTCCCATCTTCTATGAGAATATCGGAGACGGCATCCATCCCCTGAGAGGGGTCTACAATCCTTCCTCCCTTGAGCACCACATTCATTGTGTTCCTCCTGACAGGAGATAGAGAAGGGCCATCCGCACGGCAACGCCGTTGGCGACCTGTTCGAGAATCACTGAAGAGGGGCCGTCGGCGATGTCGGGAGCGATTTCAACGCCCCTGTTTACCGGCCCCGGATGCATGACGATCACATCCTCCTTTGCCAGCCTGATATTGTCGCGGTTCAGAGAGAACTGCTGCGCGTATTCCCGCAGGGAGGGGAAGAGATTCTTTTCCTGCCTCTCGAGCTGCATGCGGAGCATCATAATCACGTCAGCGTTGCGCAGGGCATCACCCATGGAGTAACAGACGGTCACCCCCATCCTCTCTATGTCTCTCGGTATCATCATTGCCGGGCCGCATATGACCACGTTCGCCCCCATTTTTACCAGACCGTAGATGTTCGATCGGGCCACCCGGCTGTGGGCGATATCTCCCACGATGGCGACCGTAAGCCCTTCTATGCGGCCCTTCTTCTCCCGGATGGTGAGCATATCGAGGAGCGCCTGGGTGGGATGTTCGTGCGCCCCGTCCCCGGCGTTGATAATCGATTGTTTCAGAAGTCCGGCGAGGATCTGTGCCGCGCCGGCGGCGCTGTGCCTGATGACGATGATATCGGGGTTCATCGATTCCAGGTTGCGGGCGGTGTCGATGAGCGTCTCCCCCTTCACCACGCTGCTGGTGGACGCGGAGATATTGATCGTGTCGGCGCTCAGCCTTTTTGCCGCTATCTCAAAGGATGTCCGCGTTCGGGTGCTTGCCTCGAAGAAGAGGGTGATAACCGTCTTCCCCCTGAGGGCGGGAACCTTTTTGATGGTCCTCTCGGATATCTCCCTGAAGGATGCCGCGGTGTCGAGTATGAGGTCGATCTCTTCCCGCGGGAGATCCCGTATCCCCAGCATGTCTTTGCTCGATAGTTTCATGATGTCTTCCCGTGCGGCTCAAACCCTGTTTGTTCTTTCAGATGCGGTTTCGTCACCCTTCTTCAATGACAACCTCGTCGGCGCTCCTGTCATCGGTAACGCTGACTCTCACCTTCTCCCAGAGGGACGAAGGGAGGGTCTCCCCGATGAAGTCGGCCCTGATGGGAAGTTCCCGGTGCCCCCTGTCGATAAGGACGGCCAGTTGGATGAGTGCCGGCCTTCCGAAGTCCATGAGGGCGTCCATGGCTGCCCGGATCGTCCGTCCCGTGAAGAGGACGTCATCCACCAGAACGACCCTCTTTTTGTCGAGGGGGAAGGGGATATACGTCTTTTCGATCGGCGGACGTATCCCCGTGGTCAATACATCGTCCCGGTAGAGCGTTATGTCGAGTGTCCCCGACATGATTTCGGTCCCTTCAATGGCTGCAATCTTTTTAGAGAGTCTCTCTGCCAGTGGCACTCCCCCCTTACGTATGCCGATGATAATCAGGTTGTCGGTTCCCCTGTTTCGTTCCAGGATTTCATGGGCCATCCGCGTAAGGGATCGGTCAATGCCCTCCGCATCCATCACGACCTTGTTTTTTTTCATGGCTGCTGGTCCCTTGATGTTTCAGGCGGTTACAACGGGCCGGATTCGTTTGACGACATGATGCGCCGGGAGGGTGCGCCCACAAAAAAGCCTTCCCACAAAAATGAGAAGGCCCCGGTACCACCGCTCTGTATGTTTATTTTCCACACGCATGGGAACCCCTTTTTACGGTGATTCACCTGTATATTCGATTCGCCTACCTATCAGTATTCGTGTTGTGTGTCAAGGTGTTTCAGCGAAGGAGACGCCCCATCCTCTTCCACCGTACGTCACTGTTTTCCCTATCCCAGGACCAGTAGATGATAAAGGCTTTGCCCAGAACGTCCCGCAACTCTACGAAGCCCCAGAATCTGCTGTCGTAGCTTTCATCCCTGTTATCCCCCATGACGAATAGATGCCCGGGCGGAACCGTCACAGGACCGAAATTGTCGCGCGGCTGGAGCGACCCCGGAAAGATGAGACTGTCCGTGTGCACGCCGTGGCCGTCGTCGGAGGGAGAACCGTTTATGTATATTCTTTTATTTTTTATTGCTATGGTATCTCCGGCCACGCCGACCACCCGCTTGATGAAATCCTTCGACCGGTCGACGGGATAGATGAACACCACGATATCCCCCCGCTCCGGATTATCCACGGGAATAAGGGTTTTCCGCAGAAAAGGAATTTTTACCCCATAAACGAATTTGTTGACCAGGAGGTGATCTCCCACCAGGAGCGTGGGTTTCATGGAACCCGAGGGGATTTTGAAGGCCTGCACCACAAAGGTTCTGATGAAGAGGGCGATGAGTATGGCGATGATGATCGCTTCCGCGTATTCCCTGATGACATTCTTTTTGTTTTTTCCCATACCAGTTTCTGCTCCGGCCCGTTTTTTTCGTGGTCCGGTCTCCTGCCGATCTTCAGAAGTAGATTGCGGACATGGTTACGACAATCATGACAATTGCGAGAGATCCCTTCAGGAATACCCCCGCGAGCCTCCCGATGAACGCCCCGTACCCCGCCCTGATGGCCGGTTTGAATTTCCTTCGTTCCAGATATTCTCCCAGGAAGGCTCCCGCAAAGCCGCCCAGAAAGGCTCCGATGACGGCGCCCAGCCCCATGAGGATCGGAATCATCAGGATGGCCCCCACGATCCCGCCGATGATGGACAGAACCACCCCTGATCTTGAAGAACCGTACCGTCTGGCGCCAACGACACCGGTAAAGAAATCGGTGGCCTCGGCGATCAGTGAGATACAGACAAGGGCGATGATGATTTTAAAGCCGATCTTCTCGAATCCGGTTGCCAGCGCATAGACAACAACATCCCCGAGGATCAGGAAGGTTCCCGGAAAGCCGAAGATGATGGAGAAGACCCCGACAAACAGTATAACAACAAAAACCGTAAACCCGGCTGCTTCGAGGAGGGGCAACTTACTCTTTCCTCTTTTCCTTTGAAGGGCTGATGGTCTCCCATGCCAGCACCGTGGGACTGGCCACGAATATGGAAGAATAGGTGCCGACCACTATTCCCACCAGCATGGCGAAGGCGAAGTCATGGATCGCCGCTCCCCCCAGGAAAAACAGGGCGAGCACAACCAGCAGCGTCGTGACCGATGTGAGAACCGTCCTGCTGAGAACCTGATTGATGCTTGAGTTGACGAGTTCTTTCAGAGGCTGTTTCCGCGCCCCCTTGATGTTCTCACGGATCCTGTCGTATATGACGATGGTGTCGTTGAGAGAATACCCTATGATCGTCAGGAGGGCCGCGATAATGGGAAGAGTGAACTCCTTCCCCAGGAGGGAAAAGATCCCCACCGTAATGATGACGTCGTGGATGAGAGCTACAATGGCGCCGACGGCATAGCGCAGTTCGAACCGCCACGTGACGTAGATCAGTATTCCGATCACCGCGTACAGCATGGCGAGCAATCCCTTCTGCCTCAGGTCCTTGCCCACCTTCGGGCCGACTACCTCGACGCGCCGTATATCGACGTTTTCCTTTCCGTACGTCGCCCCCAGAGCCTCGGTTATCTTGTCCGACAACCCCTCAAGTTCGGAACTGGATCTCTCTGTGTTGATCAAAAACTCATTGTTGTCTTTGTACCCGAAGCGCTGGATGATGTTGTTACCGAGGCCCATGCTCCGCAAGGAATCCCGTATCCCGTCGGCGGTTGTCTCCTGGGAAAACTTCACCTGTATCTGTGTTCCCCCGGCGAAATCGATCCCCAGTTTGGGACCGCCATGAAACACCAGGGACAGAACGCTGATAACGATCACCGCGAGTGAAGTCCAACAGGCGATCCTCATCTTCCCCACAAGGTCGATATTGATTCCGGGCCGTATAATTTCCATTCCTATCTCCGTTCCAGTCAGGATTGTCCCTTATGATTAAATGCTTATTTTCCTAATGTCTTGATGCCACACAAAATAGTCGTAGATGATTCGCGCCACAAAGATGGCGGTGAACATGCTGCATACGATGCCGATGCTGAGGGTGACGGCGAATCCCTTCACCGGCCCCGTGCCGAACTGGAAGAGAACCAGGGCGGCGATCAGGGTCGTGACGTTCGCATCGACGATGGTGCTCAACGCCTTCGAGTACCCTCCTTCGACGGAGGCCCGGGGAGATTTGCCCAGTCGCATCTCTTCCCGGATTCTCTCGAATATGAGGACATTCGCGTCCACGGCCATGCCTATGGTGAGGACGATGCCCGCGATTCCGGGGAGGGTGAGGGTCGCCCTGAAGGCGGCAAGGGCCCCCATGATCAGCACGATGTTGAGAACGAGCACTAAATCGGCAACAATGCCGGAAAGATTGTAGTACAATGCCATGAACAGGATCACCAGGATACTCCCCACGATAATGGAGAGGATCCCCTTGTCGATGGAATCCTGCCCGAGGGACGGCCCCACGGTTCTTTGTTCCAGAATCTTCACGGGGGCCGGCAGGGCGCCCGCCCTCAGAACAATGGCCAGGTCGCGCGCTTCCTCCATGGTAAAGCTTCCGGTTATCTGGGCGTTCCCCCCGGGAATCCTCTCCTGTATAACGGGGGCGGAATGGACCACGCCGTCCAAGACGATGGCCAAGCGTTTCTTGACGTTCTGGGCCGTTATCCGTTCAAAATCCCTTGCCCCCTGGGAATCGAATTTGATGGAAACATAGGGCTCGCCGAACCGGTCGCTGATAGCCACCTTGGCATCTTCAAGCGATTCGCCCGTCAGGAGGGTTTTTCTCTTGAGAAGGTACGGAATCTTGGTCCTCCGCCCGGTTGCACTGTCTACCTTGTATCCGTAAGCAATGCTACTTCCCGCGGGAACCCTCCCCCCGATGGCCTCATCGAGGCTGTGTTCCTCGTCCAGGAGCTTGAACTCGAGGAGGGCCGTCTTCCCGATCAGGTTGATCGCCCGCTGCGGGTCCTTGATGCCCGGAAGCTGGATCAGGATGCGGTCCTTCCCCTGGGGAATGATCTCCGGTTCGGTGACGCCGAATTCGTCCACCCGGTTCCGGATGGTTTCGAGACTCTGCTCCACGGCGAACTTTTCAATCGACTGAACCTGTTCATCCTTCAGCTCCAGCCAGATTTTTTCTCTCCCGTCGGTTATCTGCGACGACTTGATGGCAAGGTTGGGGAACGTATGTTTCAATACCTTTTCCAGCGCCGCCCGCTGCCCTCTGTCGGCAAGTTCAAGGGTCGTGAATATCCCCTCCTCGCGGTCCAGATGTTTGAAACGGACCCGTTCCTCCATGAGGACTTCTTTCAGATCGTTCGCGATCCGTTCCATGGAGCTCTCAACCGCCTTCAGGGTTTCCACCTCCAGAACGAGATGCATCCCCCCCTGGAGATCGAGCCCCAGATGAATCTTGTCCGTGTTCTCCTTCCAGACGGAGGGGAGATTCTGCGTTATGGAAGGCATAAGAAAGAACAGAGCCGCTGCGACGATAACAAGGGTGACGATGACCCGGGCCTTGATATTTTTCCCCGACATGTGAGTTCCTCTCGCTCGTTCCTACTGCTGTGTTGCCTTCTGCGTAACGCCGATGATGTGGCCCCGTGAAACCTTTATCTTTACCTTGTCGGCTATTTCCAGCGTCACGACCTGATCGGTAATCGCGGTAATCTTGCCGTGGATCCCGCCGGCGGTGACGACCGTATCTCCATGGGCCAGGTTTGCCAGCATCGCCTTCGTTTCCTTCTGTTTTTTCTGCTGCGGCCTGATGAGAAGAAAATAAAAGATCGCGAAGATGGCAACCATGACAAAGATGAAATTCATGTCGCCCCCGGGGGCCGCTCCGCCGCCTCCGCCTGCTCCCATCGCATATGCTGTGCCGATCATGGTGTCTGTTCCTCCTTGAAATTTTTAATTGCTTTCAGGGTCTCCGTTCGCCAGCCCGGACATGAATCTCATCCTGAATGTCTCATAGCTGTCGTTTCGTATCGCCTCTCTGATTTCCTGCATCAGATTCATGAAATACCTGATATTGTGTATGGTATTCAAAACAATCGCCAGGATTTCCCCGGCGATAAACAGGTGTCTGAGATAGGCCCGCGAGTAATGTCTGCACGTGTAGCAATCGCATGCATCGTCAACGGGGCCGCTGTCCTCTCGGTAACGAGCGTTCCTTATAACAACTTTTCCGCTGCTTGTAAACAGCATTCCGTTGCGCGCGTTTCGTGTGGGGATCACGCAGTCGAACATGTCGATTCCGTGATGGACCGATTCCACGATATCCTCGGGGAGTCCCACCCCCATGAGGTATCGGGGTTTTTCCGCGGGGAAGAGGGGTGCGCAGGTGGCGGTTATCCCGCGCATGATCTCTTTGGGTTCTCCGACGCTCACCCCCCCGAG
>CAZAST010000095.1:0-8160 GCA_964487805.1 uncultured Syntrophaceae bacterium | reverse complement strand
CCAGCATGCAGAAGGTTTCGCCCCCCTCTTTATCGTGCGAGCCGTAGAGATAGACGCGGTCACCGAAAACATGGGGCTCGCCGTCGGGGATATACTCGTTAAGGGGTAAAAATGGATTGCATATTTGTTTCATTCAGATAGTGTAGCATGGTATTCAGGATTTTCCCGGGAATAGAGAACGGAAGGACGCGAGTACAAGAAGAGTATCCCCCGTCCCGTTACCCGCCCTCTTGCGTGTGACCAGATTTACGGTCCAGGCCGGATAATTTTTCTCGTGAACCAACTTCGGTACGATATCCCTGAGCGCGACAGCAAGTCAAATTCACACAACTCAAGGGTTGACAGCTGAATTAAACCGGCCTTAAACTCTAACATTACGTGGTTACCGAACAATCCGTATTTAGTAGCGGGGAGGAGGAGAAAACAGTAGTAGTTCGGGATCAAAGCCGATGTATGATCAAACATCGACCAATCCTGGATATGCACACCATCACAAAAGGCGGTTGGTATGAAAATCAAAACAAAACTTCTTGGCATCATTGTACTTGTTATCAGTATTATTGCCGTCTCTCTTGGTATTTTCTCCATATTCAATTCTGTACAGAAGACAATCCTCTCGGAAAAATTGATTCTTACGCAGCTTAAAGATACGCTCTACCTGGAAGCATCGTACATTAATGAATTGTGCTTTTCATCGGTGAATTCCAGTCTTGCAAAGTATCGGGAAGTTACACAGGACACAATCAATGCTTTTACCAGTATAGATGACATACAGTATCTTAAAAAAAACAAAAGCATTGTTGACTCCCTTGACAAGATAAAGCGAATGGATGCCTATATGGCAACCAGAAGAGACCGCCTCTTTTCTTTGGGTTCCGCATTTTTTGACGCAGGAACAGAACTTGGCCTGGTGAGCTCAGGATTAGCCCTCTGCAATTTTCTCCCGATCCAGTATCATACCAATAAACCTCTATTCATACCCTATCTGGAAGCCGCGGCAACTTATACCGGCAGCATCAGAATAATGGCTCAATCGTGTACATCAAGCATTGCGATCATTGAAGAACAAATGGTGCTAATTGAGAAAGAATTATCTCGTATGACACTAACCTCGCTCATCATATCTTCTGCAATTGCGTTACTTCTCATAGCCGGCGTCTTTGTTGTATCGTTGCTCATTATTAACAGCATCTCCCGCCGCATTGCAAAACTTTCTCAAGCTACAATTTTGTTCAGCAGCGGTGATTTGGGGACAAAAATTACATTAAAGGGAAATGATGAAATAAACGAGCTTGGAAGATTCATGGAGACGATGCGGGAAAATCTGAGCCGCTCCATGGTGAAAATTCAATCCACTTCTTCACTTGCACTGCAGAGCAAGCAGGAGCTGGAACATGCTGTTGAAAAGTCTGAGAACGAAACAACAATGCTTGTAAAGGAAATATCGGAGATAACACAATCCGCTTCGACCCTGTATTCTACTGTTCAAAGTTCCGAGACAGCGGTAAACGAAATAACAAAAGAAGTAACGAATGTTTCAAACATGATAGAGTCGCAATCCTCCATGGTTGAAGAATCCGCAGCATCAATAAATCAGATGGCGGCATCTATTGCATCGTTATCCATGATTATGGAAAAGAACAAAAGCGGCTCGGAAAACCTTGTAAAAACTGCAGCTTTGGGAGAAGCACAAATTACAAATACAGCAGAAAGCATTGAACTTATTCAAAAAAGCGCAGATACCATCAAGGATATGGCCGAATTGATTCAGGGAATAGCAGAACAGACCAATATTCTGGCAATGAACGCCGCAATAGAAGCTGCTCACGCAGGCGAATCCGGGAAAGGCTTTTCTGTTGTCGCGGATGAAATTCGGGTTCTTGCGGAAGCGTCATCGGTCAATTCCCGGTCCATTTCCGATAGTTTGAAAGAGATACTGGAGAGTATTTCCAAAGCTGACGAAGACGGTAAAAAATCCGCTCTCTCGTTCCAGAATATTCAGAAAGGTATTTCCGAAGTAAGCAATTCGTTTGACGAGATTCTCAACGGCCTTATTGAACTAAATCAGGGTGGCGCTCAAATTATGGAAGCCATGAATGAGCTTGCCTCGTATACAACAGATGTAAATAATAATTCAGTATCCATCAAGAAGCAGACAGATCTTGTGGCTCAGGCTGTTTCCTCGGTCAATTCAACCGCGAACAGTTTCATTACTTCAAGCAAAGAAGCTCAGGAGGAAGTAGAAAGAATTAAAGCCATACTTTCTACGGTATCTGAGCATGCTTCGACTATTGGACTGATAAGCAGCCAGCTGCTTGAAGAAGCAGGACAGTACAAGGTGGAAGAAGAATCTTAGGGTGCGATTCGTTCTGTAGATTGTGCTTACAAAAAATTACGCGTACCCCCGCTGCCTCGATCTTGCTCCCAAACATCACACAATATACACAGATACCGGATATGACATATACCAGAATCTTTGTTCACCTGGAGATCTGAAACAAAAAACTTGTGGTATACTGGCATCAAGGAGAATTATCGTGATGAAAAAATTTGTGGGGTTGATTATTTTTCTTGCAGTTATCAGCTGCATACTCATTGCATTGGAGCCACCTGCTAAAGAGATAACAGTAGATGAATCATTTACCATTACTACGTCGAACTACAAAGACAAAATGAAGACAATAAAACTGGACGGGAAAAAATACGCACCGACCAATAGCAAGGACATCTTCGTTCGCGTCGACCTGGAGTACACGAATACTACCGATCAGAAATTGGAGTTTCCCGTACAATACGCCATTGAATTGGCATGCCTAACAGAAACGAACGAAGTCGTTTTTGCACTGCCACAGGCAACCGATATATTTGACGGAGATATACAAGATTATTTTAAAAAGAATTACATAGAGAGCAAAAAGAGCAAGAAAAAAACGCTTTATTTTTTGCGAAATAAAAAACACACGCCAATAGCAGTTACGGTTGACAGAAAGAACGTCCTGCTGATTAAAAAAGAAACACCGGAATTACCTACGCTCATGGACGAACTGACGCATTTGGAAAAGATTGAAAACCTGATGAATCTTGCCAAAGATAGTGACTATGAAACGGTAGAATCATATCGCGCAGCAAACAATCTCTCTTTGGATGTTCTTGATTATAAAGGCTATTCCTTATTGGATTATTCAATCGTCTATCATAATAATACTCTGGTGAATGAACTGATGACTCATGCCATACCTATAGACTACGAGATATATCGCACCACAAGCAAAGATTCTCCTCTCAAGCTTGCCGTATTGGCGAACAATCCTGAAGCGATACGAATTCTGGTAAGAAATGGTGAAAACCTTAATGAGTCATTTGGACAAAAGGATACCCCCGTTCAGCTGGCATTACGAGAAAACAAAGTGAATCTATTACCGCTCTTTGTCGAGTTGGGGATTGATTTCAAGAACGTTACCGTTAATCTCATTGGAGGAGGAGACTACGACCCATTACGCTTCGCGAAGAACAGAAAGTTTACTGAAATGATAGATTTCTTTACTAAATACTATGAAGAGCATAACCTGGAGTAGACCATAACGGTACCGCCCCCGTGCGGGTTGACCCCGCCGGGGAAAGTAGTTTCTTCCCTTGAGTGACTCAACCAGCGGTGCCCGTTGCTTTCAATCTGAAATCTCTTCCGTAAATGTACCGAAAAAATTGCACTTCACTACAAAACAAGCACCGGAAAAGCAACAGAGAGCCGGCAACCACATACATCAGGAGCAATCCTGTGAAAATACTGCCAATTTTTATACTGGCTATGATTCTATTTATTTGTACGGCATATGCATAAAGAACAGGACGAGACTTCACTATACACAACTCAATGCTTTTCCAAGAATTGAACAGATTATTAGGATAAACAAAATGAAAGACTATGAAAGAAAATTATACAGGTCAGCACTATACCTTAGTATTCTACTTTTTGGCATTGCCTGTATACAATGCTCGGGGAAAGAAAACAAATCTCTATCCCAACCTGTGCCAGACTCTGTAATGGCGGAATTAGATCGGTTGTATTCCCGTAATGAAGTGGAGCCGGGAGTTTGGATGATCAGAGAAGATAATTCGGTCAACATGTTTCTTGTCCTGGGGGAGAAAAAGGCGCTGCTAATCGATACCGGATATGGACGCGGAGATCTCGACATATATATCAGCTGCATAACGTCCCTGCCGCTCATGGTGATGAACACCCATGGACATCCCGATCATTCAGGAGGCAACGGATATTTTGAGGAGATTTACGTACACCAGGCAGATATACAAGACGCCCGCGATTTTGCCCGGGGGAAATCGATATACACTTCCATCAGGGAAGGGTATGTCTTTGATCTGGGCGGCAGACAGCTCTCGGTCATAGAGACACCCGGCCATACCACGGGCAGTGTCGTACTATTGGATACCATGAATAGACTACTCTTTACGGGGGATAACAACAATTCCCATATTTGGCTTTTCCTGGCTGAATCCCTCCCTCTGGAAACCTACATGAACAGTCTGGAACGATTACTCGCCCGATCCGGGGAGTTCGATGTGCTCTATCCCGGGCATGGAGACGCCTTTCCATCCTCCTTCCTTACAAGCATCCATACCGTCGGATCCATGGTGCTGAGGGGAGAAGGTACCGGCGCGCCCTATCGGTACTTCGCCGACGCTACGGCTTTTGAATATGACGGCGTTACCCTGGTGGTGAACCCCGGCAAACTGCGGGAATAAGTAAACAATAAAAACACCGTAAAACGTGTCTCCGCGTTCCTGACGCAGGCCTTAAAGATCATGCAATTCATATCAACGAACCCAACCGCGCTCTTGATCGTTACTGGAATGAGTACTTCCCCCTTGCGTATGATGCCATTCGTCAAAGCAACCCTGAACGCACCATCATTATTACGCCCCGGTTCTGGTCAAATATCGAGCATCTTGACGCCTTGCAATTTCCGGAAAGAATACAACAGGATCCCGACATCATGGTGGAATTCCATTTTTACTACCCGCATAAATTTTGCATGCAGAACTCTGCCGAAAACGGCGCGGAAGACGTTTATGGTATTCGATGGAAGGGCTCCGACAAGGAAAAAAAGCAAATTCGGTATCTCCTTGATGAAGCGGTACGCTGGAGCAAGAGGCAGGGAAACCTTCGCCTCTATAATGGAGAGTTTGGGGCACACAAAACCCATCCCTATACAGACGACCGGCTCGCATGGATTTCTTTTGTGCGGAGTGAGTGTGAAGCAAGAGATATACCGTGGTGCTATCGGGACTTCGGATGCAATGTACGTTATATTTTCGATGTTGAAACAGAATTATGGGATATACCGGTACTCAAAGCACTTGGGGTCGAAGGTACTGCTACCAAAATTGTTGAATAACATCAACGGATAAACCTTCATCAATACGATGCCGGGCAATCTACCCGCTACCTCAATCTGAAACAGGTTCTGTAAACGCTCCTAAAAGTATACACTGCACTACACAGGGGCCACCATGAAGAAGCATCCGGAAACCAGGTACAGAAAGACCAGTGAAAGATAGTCTTAAACACAGCTGCAATTATGAAGAGATCACTCTATATCCAAACAAATTGAAAACTCTTGGATTCCTGTTTTTTAGTTTGATTGGGATAAGCACAGGTATTTTTCTGATAACGAACAATAGTATTACAGAAGGCGTAGTGTGTACCCTCTTTTTTGCCATCGTGTTCCTGTTTTTCTGCATACAATTACTCCCCGGCAGTACCAGCCTTCGTATACAACCGGAAGGATTTACCGTCTGTTCACTATTTAAACATCGGCATGAAAAATGGGAGAATATTGCAGCCATTTATGGCATTTCAATATATGGAAATACCATGATCGGATATGAGTATACAGATACCTACAAGAAGTATCTAACTGCGCAAAGAAAGGGTCGTATGGTAAAAATCTCGCACCCCGCCCTGCCAGGTACGTACGGATTACCGCAGGATGAACTGATTGAAATCATGACCAGGTATCGACTGAACGCGTAAGCCTTACCAGCTGCTTGTCGAACCGCCGCCAGATTTCACCAAAATAGGCAGTTTGTGTGCTACCGTACAGACCATGACGACCCTTCGAGCTAATTTTAATAAGAAATACGCACTATTGAATTGATTCCTTTTTCCCCGAAAACATTGATTACAAGGTGCGTTGTTTTATAGGCATCAAAAACCTGTAAGGATTTCTTACCAAATGGAGGAAAAAAATGAATCATATGGGAATGCCCCTTAATCATGAAAATATTACCCTTTTAGAATCAGTTGTTGAGGGGCCTTGCCTGTCCTTATATCAAGAGACTCACCGCACAAGCCCTGATAACATTCAGGATCCGATTCGATTTCGCAATCTTGTAAAACTGCTTATGGCATCACTTCATGAAAAGTATCCACAGACGGAGTGTCAGGGATTACTGGAACCTATGGAATCACTGGCAAACGACTCTGATTTCTGGGCTCATACCAGAGATGGACTGGTGGTACTGGTGAGAACTGGTCAATTCCATATTTTTTACCTCCAGCACCCGGTTCCAGAATTAGCTGTGGCGGAAGATGTTTTTATTCTTGGGCCTTTGCGTCAATATCTGCAATCTATCGATCGTTTTCAGATACTTGGATTGGGACTTCACGACATCAAACTTTATGAAGGAAATCGCAACAACCTGGATGAAATCACTCCTGAATCAGGAGTACCAATCACTATAAGCTCCGTACTTGGTGATGACCTCAAAGAAATCGGAAAATCCGTATCTTCTCATTCCGGAATTGGGTCTGGCACAACCCCCTCGCGTCATGGCTACAGCGACAAACAAAACGAAATCGATATTGATACAGAAAAATATTTCAGGGCAGTCGATAAAGCGGTCTTGCAATATCATTCACGCCCTTCTTCTCTGCCCTTGATACTCTCTTGTCTGCCGGAGCATCAACACCTTTTTCATCAGATTAGCAACAATCCCTTTCTTCTGGAAAACGGACTCGGAATCAATCCGGAGACTCTGCCTATCAATGAACTTAAAGAACGTGCCTGGAAATTCATGGAACCAATATACAAACAGAAACTGACAATGCTCTCAGATGAGTACAATGCAGCCAATGCAAAAGGACTGGGAAGTGATGACATAAAGCAGATTTCCAGGGCGGCGGCCGATGGAAAAGTTGCGACCTTATTGCTTGATCAGGATCGACTGAATGAAGAAGAAAGCAGCAAAACTATCGAAGACCTCTCTGAATTGGTTGGGAGAATGGGAGGCATAGTACAAATAATTCCATTCGATCATATATCGGGAAAAACAGGAATAGCAGCATCCTACCGGTATTAGACATCCACACCGTATCCTCCAATGACAACGACCCATGCCACGCAACGTTTTTTGCATACTTATGTGTTGTTATTACCCCGTGTTTCCGCAGGAGTATAATAAGGCAAGTTCTTGTTCATATGATATACAGCTAAAAAAAGCCAACAGAAATCTTCCGTCCCGCTTTCCGCCCGCTGCCTCATTCTTCCCCAATCAACCGCACTTGCGCTTTCCCGGGAAAAGCAGGTATTCTTGAAACATGTTTATATCACTACCATGGATAAACAGAATACTCACGGACGTATTCACCATTACCGCCCTTTTATCCGTTGCGATTGGAACCTTTCTCGGGTTTATCAACCGGAAAGGAGAGGAACAGGGAAAGAGATGGCTGTATCTCTTCTTCTTGTTTTTCTTCCTCGCCCTGATTGTTTTCTTTGACAATACATTAGCCGGATATTTTGATAAAACACCGGATTCTTTTCTCTGGAGAATACCGGCAACAACGACCAGTCATTTGGGAGTGTATGTTTTTTCCCTGTTGGTTCTCAGCGAAGTGCTAACCCTTTCCGCAAAACAACGTCGGCCCCTGATTTTCTCCTGCCTGATTCTTGCAAATGCCCCGGCAATATCCTTTCTGATACTAAAAAATGGATTGTATTGGTACAAGGAAAATTTGGTTCTTCCGGTCTATATTCTTTTCGGTGCAGCCATCATCTTTTCTATTGTTTATACAGGAATTCTTTTTATCAAACTGAGAAAGCACCGGGATTTTACCGCTGTTGTCAATTATATTGGAAT
>CAZAST010000094.1:3331-8201 GCA_964487805.1 uncultured Syntrophaceae bacterium | reverse complement strand
CCTGCTCGAGGGCCTGAAGGCGCAACGACCAGAGATAGTCCTCCAGTTCGCCGAAATAGCGCAGGGCGCTCAGGGGAGAGACATCCCGCCCGTCAAGAAGGCCGTGTATGTACACCTCCTCCACCCCTTCCCGGTCACACTGCCCGACAAGAGAAACCAGGTGGACCATATTGCTGTGAACATTCCCGTCGGATATGAGGCCGATAAAGTGGATGGGTGTCTGATTCGTCCGGGAATTGGAGACGAGCAGTTTCCACGTTTCTCCCTCGAAGAGGCGACCGCTTTCGATGGCCTCATCGACGAGCTTCGCTCCCTGCGCGATCACCCTCCCCGCTCCCATGGCGTTGTGACCGACCTCGCTGTTTCCCTGGTCCTGGTCGGAAGGCATCCCCACTGCGGTCCCATGTGCCCTGAGACGGAGAGAGATATTTTCTTCCTTGAAGAGCCGGCACAGGGTGGGTGGAGCCGCGATATCGACGGCGTTGCCCGGGTACCCGTCGGCTGTGCCCCGGTACAGCCCCACCCCGTCCAGAATGATCAATATCAGAGGACCTCTGACTCCTTGGTAGTGTTCTAGCCGATTGAGCTTCAGACGCATGGCAATCCTTCCGGGAGGAGCCCTTTATCTGTGAGAATCACCGCATTCCCAAGAGCTTCCTGGCGATAACAACCCGCTGGATTTCATTGGTGCCTTCGTATATCTGGCATATTTTTGCGTCCCGCATATGCCGTTCCGCGGGGTAATCCTTGCAGTAGCCGTAGCCGCCGAAGATCTGTACACCCTCGACCGCCGCCTTCATGGCCACGTCGGAAGCGTACATTTTGGCCATCGCCGATTCCTTCTCGAAGTTGTGGCCGTTGTCTTCCAGCCACGCGGCTTTGAGGAGAAGCATCTCCGCCGCGTCCAGCTGGGTGGCCATATCGGCCAGTTTCCACTGAATCGCCTGAAACGATGTGATAGGCTGTCCGAACTGGACCCGGTCCTTTGCGTATGCGAGGGAGTCCTCGAGGACAGCTCTTCCAATGCCACAGGCCTGAGCCCCGATGCCGATTCTTCCGGCATTGAGCCCTTCCATCATCTGGTGAAATCCCTCGCCGGGTTTCCCCAGAAGGTTTGCGGCGGGAACCTCGGCATCTTCGAAGACCAGCTCTGCCGTGCCGGAGGCCAAAATCCCCATCTTCTCCTCGATTGTTCCGACGGAAAAGCCCGGAGTATTTTCCAGATCCACAATAAGATTCAATATTCCCTTATACTTCTTGGCGGGGTCCTCTGTCGCGGCGAGAACGCAGTATTTTGCCACGTTGCCGTTGGTGATGAATTTCTTGACGCCGTTGACGATATACGTGTCTCCCTTGAGCTCGGCCCGGCACCTGAGCGCTGCGGCGTCACACCCGGCCCCCGCTTCTGTGAGGGCGTAACATCCTTCCACCTCCCCGCTAGCCACGGGTGCGAGGAATGTTTTCTTCTGTTCATCCGTTCCGTAGGTCTTAACCGGGTGGCCGTAAAGGGAATTGTTAACCGATGTAATGACGCCGCAACTCGCGCATCCTCTCGATATCTCGATCAGGGCCATGACATAGGTTACGTTATCCATCCCCGCACCACCGTACTCGGTGGGAACGGATACCCCCATGAGACCCATTTCTCCCAGCTTCCGGCATATCTCCTGGGGATGCCGGTGGGTGCGATCCAGCTCTTCCGCCGCCGGTTTAATTTCTTCATTGACAAACCGTGCTACCATTTCCTTTACCATCTGTTGCTCTTCTGTTGGTGCGAAATTCATTGTACTTTCCCTTTCAATTTTGTTTTGATTTTGTTACCTGATCAACCGGCGTAATTGTGAAATCCTCTTCCTGACTTTCTCCCCAGGAACCCTGCGTCCACGTACTTCTTGAGGAGGGGGCAGGGACGGTATTTCGAATCACCGAACCCTTTGTAGAGGACATCCATAATGGCGAGGCATGTGTCGAGTCCGATAAGATCGGCAAGCTCCAGCGGTCCCATGGGATGATTGGCTCCCAGTTTCATCATGGTATCGATCGCCTTGGCGCTTCCGACTCCCTCATACAGAGCGTAGATCCCTTCATTGATCATTGGGATGAGAACCCTGTTCAGGATAAATCCGGGAAAGTCGTTGCACTCCACCGGTGTCTTTCCGAACTGACCGGCCAGCTGTTCCGTCAGGTCAAAGGTTGCCTGCTCCGTTGCCAATCCTCTGATAACCTCCACCAGCTTCATGACGGGAACGGGGTTCATGAAATGCATGCCGATCACTTTCTCCGGTCTCTTTGTAACGTTCGCGATCCGCGTGATCGGGATCGAGGAAGTATTGGAGGCTAGGATCACTCCGGGACGGCAGATGCCGTCAAGCTTTTTAAAGATGTCAAGCTTGAGATCCTCTCTCTCAGTGGCTGCTTCAACAACGAAATCCGCGTCCTTCATGTCTTCGAAGTTCGTGCTCTTTGTGATCCGGCTGAGCACCTCTTCCTTTTTCTCTTTCGTGATCCTTTCTTTAGCGACCATTCCATCGAGACGCTTCACAATGGCATTGTACCCTCGCTCCACGAACTCGTCCGCGATGTCGTTCATGATGACCTTCAGCCCGCCCTGATCCGCAACGACCTGGGCTATCCCGTTTCCCATCTGACCGGCACCTACCACGCCGAATGTTTTAACTTCCATGGTTGGTTCTCCTTTCTGTTTTTATCTATGGGCCTCTTAACCGGAGGCGTTACGGTTAATGCAATCAAGCGGGAAAAGATGAGGGGGCACAGTACCTGCCCCCCCCTTTTCTTTTTTTATGTATGCCACGTTCGGCTATACTCTTTCAAGCACTATCGCCATCCCCTGGCCGCCGCCGATGCAGAGAGTTGCCAGGCCGAGGTTCAGGTCCTTTTTCTGCATCTGCATGGCGAGGCTGTATGTGATCCTCGCGCCTGTGCATCCAATGGGGTGGCCAATGGAAATCCCGCTACCGTTGAGATTGCAATTATCAAGACTGATCCCCAGCTCCCGCATGCAGGCGATGGCCTGGCAGGCGAAGGCCTCGTTCAGTTCAATATAATCCATGTCTTTGACCGTTAATCCCAGAGCGTGCATCACCTTTCTGGTTGCAGGAATCGGCCCCAGGCCCATATAGGCCGTATCCACACCTCCCGAGGCGTACCCCTTGATCTTTGCGAGTGGTTTGAGCCCCAGTTCCTTCGCCTTTTCGGCGCTCATCAGGACAACCGCTGCTGCGGCATCGTTGATGCCGGAGGCGTTCCCGGCCGTTACGGTTCCTTTCCCATCCTTTACGAAGACAGGGGCCAGCTTGGCCATCTTCTCCAGCGTCGTATCCATGGGGCGTTCATCGACCTCAAAGATCTTCGGATCTCCCTTGCGCTGGGGCATGACAACAGGAACAATCTCATCCTTGAACTCCCCGCGGGCGATGGCTGCCAGCGCCCTCTGGTGACTGAGGAGCCCGAGTTCATCCTGCTCTTCACGGGTGATCTTGTATAATGCGGCGATATTCTCAGCGGTAAATCCCATGTGGTACTTGTTGAAGATTTCGTAGAGTCCGTCATTGACCATGATGTCGGTGATCTGGCCGAAGGGCATGTCCATCCGGTATCCCCAGCGAGCCTTCGGAAGGGCATAGGGGGCCTGGCTCATCGATTCCATGCCGCCGGCGATGACCATATCCGCATCCCCCGCCTTGATGGACTGAGCACCCAGGGTTATGGCCTTCATCCCCGACGCGCAGATCTTGTTGACCGTGATCGCGTTTGTCTCTTCAGGGATACCGGCATAGATGGCTGCCTGGCGTCCGGGATTCTGCCCCTGCCCCGCCTGGAGGACATTTCCCATGATACATTCATCAAAGTATACGGGGGTTAATGAATCGGCATAATCATAGTGCTTCTTGTTGATCGGTGTTTTGTCGAATTCCCCGAATGCGTCCGCGCGGCACGATTTGATAAAGTCGGTGATGGTAGGCCTGAGGCCGGCCCTTTTAATAGCCTCTTTGATAACGAGCGCGCCCAGATCGATACACCGAACATCCTTGAGGGAACCGCCGAACGTTCCGACGGCGGTCCTCGCTCCACTTACGATGACTACGTCTCTCATAACTCTTCTCCTTTTCTTGACTCTATATTTATTTGGGAGGCTTTTTGGATGCCATCAATCAAGTCTCTCCACAAATTTCACCTCCCTGGGGGATTTGTAAGAAGACAGATAGGTCCTGCAGTGTTTCATAATGTCTTTTTCACTTGCGGAGGAGCCCTGTTTTTTGACGATTGAGGCCTTGACGATCTCTCCCCGCATTAGATCGGGTTTACCCGTAACGCGTGCGCCAACGACGGCAGGGTGCATCATCAGAACGTTTTCAACCTCCGTGGGATATACATTGAAACCGTTGGTAATGATCATTCTTTTTTTGAGGCCCTCGAGAAAGATGAATCCCTCTTCATCAATACGCGCCAGATCCCCGGTGTGGAGCCATCCGTTCCGGATAACCTCTTCGGTTGCTCTTTCATTCCGATAATAGCCCTGCATGACGTTTGGTCCCCTGATAACAAGCTCTCCCACCGCTCCCACCGGAAGAGGAGCCCCTGCCTCGTTCACAATCCGGGCCTCCATGTGGAGGGGGGGGAGGCCAATGGATGCAGGTTTCCGCTCGCCGTCTAGCCTGTTGACAGAACAGACGGGGGACGCTTCGGTCAGGCCGTATCCCTGGAGCAGCGGGACACCGAACTTCTTTTCAAACATCGGTATATATTCCGGCGGCATGGCGGAACCGCCGGTGACGCAGAATCTCAGCGAACACATATCATACCGGTCTGCCCCCTCAAAAAGAAGCATTCCCAGAAAAACCCGTGGGAC
>CAZAST010000094.1:0-3231 GCA_964487805.1 uncultured Syntrophaceae bacterium | reverse complement strand
GTGAGAACGGCGCCGAGGGGTTTCCCCGTCAGACCGGCGGTATAGATCATCACCGCGGGATCTTCCTCCCCTATCTCTGCCATTTCCAGAAGGGGGGCTTCATCTGCCGGGGATCCCCCCATGGAGAGATTCCCCGGGATCTCATCGGTGATTATCAGGTGTTCCAATCGCGGCAGTTGTTCCCGTATTTCCTGAAACCGTTTAGCCGACGAGGGAACAGTGATGCAGACCCTGGCGCCACAGTCGCCGAGAAGGTAGAGAAGCTCATAGGAGGTTGACATGACATTGATGGTGACGGCAACAGCGCCAAGCTTCAGGATGGCGAAATAGGCTACCGTAAATTCCGGAATATTGGGGAGCATGACAGCCACTCTGTCCCCTTGCGCCACGCCGAGCGCTTTCAGCCGTTTTCCGAAGGCGTTCACCGCCCGTTCCAGTTCGGCGTACGAAATGGTCGCATCACTGTACAGGATGGATACCCGTTCGGGGTATGTACGACAGGTGTTTTCGAACATTGTGCCCAGACTCTGTGCCATGAACGACTCCCGTACCGTCCTTAAAAACCTTGAACTTCTACCATAACAGGCGGGTTACTGCAATAGGATTTGAAAGGATTTCTCTTTGGACCAGAGAGTCTGATGAGCGCAGGATGGGTGAATGCCTTGACATTTTGTGAGGGTGTAATGTAAAAGATCACACTCCATGGGACTGTGTTTCCGTTTCGTGATAATTGTGTCTTCTTGGGCGGGAATAGCATGCAGGCACCGTATAAAACTTTTTCACCGGATGAATAGAGGCCGCGACGATTACGCTGCCGGTTAGGAATGTCCTGATGGAGCGGTAACGTCAATTTCGGGATAGGGGCTCTGATGGAGTTCAAAATTATTTCGGGTGTTATCGGAGGATTGGGCCTGTTTGTCTTCGGGATGTACCTCCTCAGCGACTCGCTGAAACGGCTGTCTCTGGGGCTCCTGAAAACGATGCTGGAGAAGGTGACCTCCGGCAGGTTACGATCGGCGCTCATGGGCGCCTTTGTCACGGCGGTGATACAGAGTTCCAGCGCGACCTCGGTGATCGTCATCGGGTTTCTGAATGCCGGATTTATCCCTCTCATTGGGGCCGTCGCCATCATGATCGGAGCCAATGTGGGGACCACGGTCACCGCTCAGCTCATCGCTTTCAAGTTTACGGCGATAGCCCCTCTTTGCGTATTTGCCGGCGCCGTCGTCTTTCTCGCGACCAAGAAGGACAAGCACAAGAACAAGGGACGAGCGCTCCTGGGTTTCGGCCTCCTGTTTCTGGGACTCGCAATGATGAGTTCCGCCGTAAAGCCCCTGGCGGATAACGAAACAATGAAGGATGTCCTGATCGGGTTCAGTTCGAATCCCTTCCTCGGGATCCTGACGGGCATGATCGTCACGGCGATTCTTCAGAGCAGCAGCACAACCACCGGTATGATTATCGCTTTCGCGTCTGTGGGGTTGCTGAACCTCCAGGGATCGATTCACCTCCTTTTCGGGATCGAAATCGGGACCTGTGTCACCGCACTCATTGCCAGCATTGGGGGCAACCTGTCCAGCAGGAGGCTTGCCCTGGGACATACGCTTTTTAATGTGACGGGAACGATGATCATGCTGCCCCTCGTTCCGCTCTACCTCAAGTACATCCCCCTCACATCGGGGGATATCGCGCGCCAGATTGCCAACTCCCACACCATGTTCAATGTGGTTAATGCGTTGATATTTCTTGCCATCATTCCCTTTTTTGTCAAGTTTCTGGGCATAATAGTCCCCGGGGAAGATTACGGGAAGAAGGAAGTAAAACACCTCGAGCCCCACCTCCTGATCACCCCCGGCCTGGCGATCAACGCGGCCATCCGGGAGATGGTTTCCATGCTTGACCTGTGCCATGCAATGTTCGGTAAGGCGGAGGAGTGTATTACTACGTACAGCCACAAAATCAGAAACGAAATCACCCTTGACGAAGAATCCGTTGACCAGATGCAGAAGAACATTACGGAGTACCTCGTTCTCATTACCAAGGGAGAGCTGTCCGACAAGGAACGAAATCTGGTCCCCGCGCTCCTTCACAGTGTTAATGATCTCGAACGGGTAGGAGATTACTGTGAAAGCATCGTTAAGCTGGCGCAGCGGGGTTTCGAACACAACCTCTCCTTCTCCGCACCGGCGAGGATGGAACTGGGCAGACTCTTTGAGAAAACGCACGCCCTGATACGCCAGTCACGGAAAGCCCTGGAGAAGGATGATCACCAGGCCGCCGCCATCACGCTGAATATCGACCGGGAGACGCACGCTCTCATAAAACAATACCGTTCGAATCATATAGAACGGCTTGAAAAAGGAGAATGTATAGGCGATGCCGGCCTCGTTTATTCGGATGTTTTGACGGCCATTGATCGCCTGAACGACCACCTCTGCAACATCACAAAGGGTATCCTCCACATAGGAAAACGGTAACAGATCCAGTGTGAAGAATGATCCCCGTTTTCAAAATCCTGTAGAAAAAAATTGTTCAATCCCTTGACAGGACAGGAATCATGGTTATCTTACGCTTCGATAAGTGGTAATCTTGATTTTTTAACTTAAAAAACAAATAATTGTAAGGAGGAGAGTAGGAAGCATGAAGATTCGACCATTGCATGACAGGATCATCGTTAAGCGCCTCGAGGAAGAGGAAAAGACAAAAGGGGGAATTATCATTCCCGACAGCGCCAAGGAAAAACCGATGGAGGGGAAAGTAATCGCTGTTGGAAACGGCAAGAAGACGGAAGAGGGTAAAATCGTGAAAATGGATGTCAAGGCGGGCGACAAGGTTCTGTTCAGCAAGTATGCCGGAACGGAAATCAAGATAGACGGTGTCGAGCACCTTATCATGCGCGAAGACGACATACTCGGAATAATTGAAAAATAAATAATACGAATTCGAGAAGGAGGTAGGTTTGATGGGAGCTAAAGTTATTAAATATGATGAGGATGCCCGCAAGGCGATCCTCGCTGGTGTAAACGCCCTTGCCGATGCCGTCAAGGTAACGCTCGGGCCCAAGGGACGCAATGTCATCCTGGAGAAATCTTTCGGTGGTCCCACGGTCACGAAAGACGGCGTGACGGTTGCAAAGGAGATAGAGCTGGAAGACAAATTCGAAAATATGGGCGCTCAGATGGTGAGGGAAGTCGCCAGCAAGACCAGCGATGTGGCAGGTGACGGCACGAC
>CAZAST010000093.1:0-8280 GCA_964487805.1 uncultured Syntrophaceae bacterium | reverse complement strand
CCGTCAGCTTTCCTGGTTTGGACAATATCTCGGCGGGGATGGACAGCTTCCCGATGTCATGGATAGTCCCGGTTATGCGGATGGTGTTTGCTCTCTCTTCATCAAAGCCCATTTCAGCGGCGATGGCACGGGCGAGGTTCGCGGTCCGGATCTGGTGCCCCACGGTATAGGGATCCCTGATCTCGATAGCGGACACCATGGCCTGAACGGTCGTGGTGACCGTCTGCCTGAGACGCTCGAGAGTTTTCTGGAGCTGCTTTTCCATTCTCTTGCGGCGAGTGATGTCCCGGGCGATGCTCAGGATGGCCTTTTTCCCCTGATATGTCACAAGGCTGGAAGACACCTCGACGGGAAATGTCCTCCCGTCCTTGGCCGTGTGGGTCGTCTCAAAAATCTGCAACCTATCCGATGGCATCGCGTGGGCAAGCGCCTTGATATCATCTTTCTTGAGCGTGGAATCGATGCCGGAAAGACCGATGGCGAACAGCTCTTCTTTCGAATAGCCCAGCATCTCGACGGTGGTATCGTTGACATCGATGAGAGTCCCGTCGACATCGATAACCCACACGGTCTCGTTCATCCCGTTGATCAATTCCCTGTATTTTCGCTCGCTTTCCCGGAGCATCTCTTCGGCGTATTTGCTTTCGGTGATATCGCGTGCCGTGGACAGCGCCCCGGATACCATGCCGGAGTTGTCCTTGAGGACCCGGCACCACCAGGCCAGCAGGCGTTTTCGCCCGTCTTTCCGGCGCTGCCAGCTCTCGATATAGACGACGCTTTCGTCGCCGTCGAACAATTCTTGCACCTTCTCGTATATTGCTTCATCGTCAACGAAATAATCCGCGGCTTCTCTGCCGATCACGTCATTTCCGAAGAAATCAAGGCCGGCCTGGTTTGCCCACGTATAGATGTAATGGGGGCTCACTTCCATGATGATGTCCGGAACCGCGGCGAGGATGGCCCGGTGACGCTGTGAGACGGAAACCAGTTCCGCCGTCCGGCTCGCCACCTGCCTGCGCAGGGACCAGGACCACAGGGAAACCCCCATGAGGATCAGGATGAGAGGGACGAAGAACATTGCGAAATAGCGCAGGAAGCTGATAAGTGGTCTTCCCGTGTAAACGCCCATCCATTTCTCATAAATGCGGCGGTATTCGCCGCTTTGTTCCAAAACCTTCAGTCCTTCACTGAACTGGGCCAGAAGCGCCCTGTGATTATTCGGGACGGCATAGCAGTATTCCCGTGAGATGAATGCGTTCCGCCCGAGGTTGAGATTGTCCCATCCCCGCTCTTTGATCAGGTACAGGGAACTGATCCTGACGGCGAGGCCGCAGTCGTACTTCCCACCGGCCAGTTCCCGTAACATGTCTTCCTGAGTCTCGACGAGAGAAACCTGATCTGCCAGACCGTGATTTACCAGATAGTCGTATATAACATCGCCCCGTTCCACCACAATGCGCTTGCCGGCAAGGTCGGCAATTGTGGCAGGCGGATCTCCCTCACCCTTGCGCGCAACGCTGACGTAATGACTGGTCAAATAGGGCTGGGTGAAGTCGAATCTGAGATCACGGTCGGGAGAGTAGAACATGCCCTGAATCAGATCGATATCGCCCTGTTCCAAGTTGTTGACGACATCCGCCCAAGGGCCGAGGCGGATCTGAATATTCATATTCATCTCGCGGGCGATGGCACGGGTCATCTCGACGGTGAATCCTGCGGGGCGGCCGTTTTCATCCAGGTATTCAAAGGGGGGATAATTGTGATCACCGCCGATGATGATGGGCCGGTCCGAGGGGAGCTGCAGGGAGGCGAACCACTTGGCGTGCAGGTGGCGGTAGGTGCCGTTCGCCATGACCAGGGCCAGCCCCTCGTTCAAAAGCGCCAGCGTTTCCCGATCCCCCTCCCTGACGGCGAAGCAGAAATCCTGCCGGAATCCCTCTATGGGCTTGTTGACGATGCGAAGATTGGTCAGCCCGGCTTCCTGGATGAGGCGCAGCGCCACGAGCCGCTGGATGACCACGGCGTCCCAGCGGCCTTCGGAAAGCTTGCGCAGGGCCTCATCGAAGGTGGCCGTCGTGTGAATCCCGATCCCGCGGTCCTCGCGCCGAAGGAACTCCTCGGCGTTGTCCCCTTTCATGACGGCCACCTGCCGCCCCTCAAGATCGCTCAGGCTCTCGATATCGCGTGTGTCCCTTCTGATGACGATAGTGCCGTGAATGGACATGTAGGGAAAGGTGAAATCAAAAAGGGCTTCGCGTTCCGGCGTGTGGCCCACCAGGGGGAGGGCCTGCACCTCGCCCCGCTCCAGCCAGCCGCGGACCTTGTCCCATGGTCCGGTGCGGAAGGTGACCTCGCGTCCCATGGCGGCCAGGGCCGCGCGCATCAGCTCCACCGAAAAGCCGCCCGCACGGCCGTCCGCGTCGACGATGCAGAAGGGGGAATAGTCGATCTCGGAGGCGGAACGGATGGGTGATTTATCGGTTTGGGCGGCATTGCCCGCCCCGGCTGCAACCCCGAGCAACAGGACAGCCGCGCTGAACAGCACGGCAGCGATGGTGCCGAAACATCTGAATCGAGAGTCGATCTTCATATTCGCGGCTCCTTCTCACCTTCGTCCATCAAAAGACCTGCAAGAAGAGGAATCCATACGAACGTGTCTGAACAGCCGGAACGATTTGATATTACGGGTTTTGGGAAAAATGTCAAGGAATTTTGAGGAATACGGGTCAGCTAGCCGAATATCTTTCCGGGGTTGAGGATATGGCGCGGGTCGAAGATCTCTTTGATCGCCTTCTGGATGCGGATGCTCTCCGGGGACAGTTCCAGGGGAAGAAAACGCTTCTTGGCGATGCCGATCCCGTGCTCGCCGGAGATGGTCCCCCCCATGGAGAGGACCCGCCGCAGCAGGATTTCGATCCCTTCCTCGATCCGGGGCCTGCGGCCCGGATCTTCGGCGGCGATGTTCACGTGGATATTCCCGTCTCCCGCGTGGCCGAAGGCGTAGATCGTCATCCCGTACACCTCTTCGAGTTCGCGCAGACCGCCCACCAGTTCGGCGATCCTGCCGATGGGGACCACCACATCCTCATGGAGGTAGAGAGGGTAGCGCTCTTCGATCCTCAGAGAGACGGCCCGGCGGATCTCCCACATGCGGGCGCGCTTGAGGGAATCGGGGGCCATGATGACATCGGTCGCCCCGAGTTCCATGCAGATCCCGCCGATGGCCTCCATCTGCCCCTCGATGATCTCCTGGACGCCGTCCGTTTCGATGATGAGCATGGCCTTCGCCGCCCGCGCCTCCTGGAAGGGGAGAAGATCGCCGGTAATCTCCAGACACCGGTCATCGAGAAATTCGACGGCGCAGGGGACGTGCCCGCGGGTGAGCATGGCGGTGACGGTTTCCATGGCGGCTGTGAGGCGGGGGAAAAAGGCGACCATCGTTGTAACGGCGGGTGGAAGGGGAATCAGTTTGAGAATCAGTTTTGTGATGACTCCCAGTGTTCCTTCCGAGCCGAGGAGCAGATGGCGCAGGTCGTAGCCGACCACCCCCTTCCGCGTCCGCACGCCCGCCTCGATTATCTCCCCCGATGGAAGAACGGCTTCGAGCCCGAGGACATAGTCCCTGGTGGTTCCGTATTTCACGCAGGCCGGCCCGCCGGCGTTCGTGGCGGCGTTGCCGCCGATGGAGCAGGTGTCCAGACTCGCCGGATCGGGGGGGTAGAAGAGTCTTTTTTCTTTCACGGCGTTCTGGAGGTCGAGGGTAACAACCCCCGGTTCCGTTATCGCGATCAGGTTTTCCTCTTCGATGGCAAGGATGCGGTTCATCTTTGCCAGGGAGAGGAGAACGCCGCCGTAGAGCGGGACCGAGCCTCCCGCCAGGCCGGTTCCCAGACCCCGCGGGGTGACGGGGAAGGAATGCTCGTTAGCGAGGCGCAACAGAGCCTGAACCTGCCGCGCCGCCTTGGCCTCCACAACCAGTTCGGGGACACACGCGTCTTCAGCCGCGTCCTTTCCAAATTCCGCCAGCCTGCCGGGGTCCCGGATAACCGCGTCAGGGCCGACGGCCTCCGTGATTTTTGCGATGGTATCGGAAGAAAGCGGGGTGTATGCGGGCATGGTCGGATCAATCCTGTCTAGCTGTATTGTTCGAAGCCGGGGATGTAGAGCCGGTCCTCCAGACGACGGATGACCCAGGCCGCGACCGAGGTCAAAAGAAGATAAATGGCTCCGATGACCATGAAGGTTTCGGTGAACCGGAAATTGTCGGAGGCGATAATCTTCCCCTCGCCGGTCAGCTCGATGCAGGTAATCATGTAGGCGAGCGACGAATATTTGATGAGGTAAATGATTTCGTTCCCGCACCCCGGAAGGGCCCGGCGGAATGCCTGGGGGAGGGTGACGAAGAGAATCGTTTTGATCCCTGAAAAACCGAGGGCCCGGGCCGCCATCGTCTGCCCTGTCTTGACGGAGAGGAAGGCGCCGCGCACATACTCCGACTGATAGGCGCCGCTGCACAGCGAGAAACCGAGCACCGACGCGGCAAAGGGAGTGAGATAGATCCCGATGTGGGGGAGACCGAAATACCAGATAAAAAGCTGGACGACCAGGGGAAATCCCCGGAAGACAAGAACGAACGCGTCACCCGCCGCTCTGATGGCTGTGTTTCCATACACCCGGAGCGCCCCGACGGTGACCCCGATGATAACGCCGAAGAGAGACGACGGGATGATGAGCTGTACGCTGACCCACAGGCCCCTGGCGAGGGCGGAGATAATATCCGGTTGCAGAAAAAAGAGTTCGTTCATAATCAGGATGAGGAGTTCGCGTACAATTCGGTTATTTTGGAGCAGAATTCCCGGGTCCGGGGATATTCGGCATCGTAGAGGATCTTCGCGGGAGGGCCCGTTTCCACGATGGACCCTTTCTCCAGAAAGATCAGTTCATCCGCCACTTCGCCGGCGAAACCGATCTGGTGCGTCGACATGATCATGGTCATGCCGCTGGATCGCAGCGACCGTATGGCGTCAAGGACTTCCGATATCAATTCGGGGTCGAGGGCGGACGTCGGCTCATCGAGGAGCATGATCTCCGGGTCCATGGCGAGGGCGCGCGCGATGGAGACGCGCTGCTTCTGCCCGCCGGAGAGTTCCGCGGGGTATTGATGCATGTGGTTTCTGAGCCCGACCCGGTCCAGTTCCTGGATAGCCCGCTCCTTCGCCGCCTTTCCGTGCATTCCCTTGACCCGCACCAGCCCGATCTGGACGTTGTGCAGGGCCGTGAGATGGTCGAAGAGGTTGAAGTCCTGGAATATCATCCCCACCTTCTGGCGGTAGGCATACAGTGCTTTTCCCTTGGCGCGGATGATCTCCGTCCCGTCGAGCCATATGCGCCCCCTGTCGGGCTTGATCAGGAAATTGATGCACTGGAGAAGGGTGCTCTTCCCCCCGCCGGACGGCCCGATCAGGACCTTGAGCTCTCCTTTGTTGATGGAAAGGGAGGCGTCCTTGAGCACCTCCTTGTCTCCGTAGCGCTTCGTCATGTGCTCGATTCTGAGGATGGGAACTGTGTCAGTCATATCAAGTCCTTACGCGGAATACCCCGGAATGCGCACCTTCTCTTCGAGCACGCGGAGCCCTTTTGTTCCCAGATAGGTCAGAATCATGAACAGAAACCCCGCGGCAAAGTAGAGGGGCAGATGTTCATAGGTCCGCGACGCGACGAAATGGGCGCGGGCCATCATCTCCATGACCCCCAGGGCGTAGGCCACCGCCGAATCCTTCAGGACGATGGAGTACTCGTTCGACCATCCCGGAATGGAAAGGCGCAGGGCCTGGGGCATGATAATCAGGGCGATCGCCTTTCCGTCACTCATGCCGAGGGCACGGGCGGCCTTGAATTGTCCCTGGGGGAGAGACATGATCGCTCCCCGGAATATCTGAGACTGGTACGCCGAACTGATCAATCCAAGGACAATGACGGAAACGGTAAACGCCGACAGGTTGATCTGCAGCAGGGAACAGAGGCCGAAATAAAAGAGAAAGAGGAGGACCAGGAGCGGAACACCGCGGAAAAACCACACGTACAGACCGATTACACGGCGCAGCCACCGGCCGCCGTAGACCTGTCCCACGGCAAGGTGAATGCCGAGCACCAGTCCGAGAAACATGGCCCCGGCGACAACCGCGATGGTGACGAGCGAGCCCCGCAGAAGATAGGGCAGGGCTCCGTACAGTACGATCAGGCTTTCCATCAGTTAATCTTCCCGCGCATAAAACAGGGAAGGCACCAGGATACCCCCCGATGCCTTCCCTGAAAGACGATGCATGCGAGCGTCCATGGACGCCATATACCCGGATATTATGGCTTGTATTTTTCCTTCAGTTCTTCCCAGTAGGGGTCGGCCATGAGCTGCTTCAGCCCTTCATTCATCATCTTGAGCAGCTCGGTGTCTTCCTTGCGGATGGCGTAACCGAAGTCCTCGCTGGGCATACCGAACTCACCCACAATCTTGACCGCTTTCTTCCTCATGGCGTCTTTGGCGGGGGCGTCATCCATCGCCGCCGCGACGATGCGGCCATTCAGGACATCCTCGACCGCGAGAGGGGCCGAATCGTATTCCACGAGCACAAAGTTCTTCCCCTTGGCAATCAGGTTGTCTTTCATCCATTTCGCTTCGGTGGTGCCTCGCTGAACACCGACCCTGTTGCCGCCGGAAAGCAACTGATCGACCGTCCGTCCGCATGCCTTCGGGGCCACAATCACCTGGGCGATCTTCCAGTAGGGGGTGGTAAAGTTGACCTGCTCTTTTCTTTTATCGGTGATGCTCATCCCGGAGGCGACCATATCGATCTTCTTCGCCCGGAGGCTGGGAATAATGCCGTCCCAGTCCATGGGCTGGTGCTTGACCTTGAAGCCCATCTTCTTCGCGATCCAGTCGACCGATTTTACGTCGAACCCGTCAGGGTTTCCGTTTTTATCGACATAGGCAAAGGGTGGAAAGTTGGCATCGATGCCGTTGATGTACACCTTCTCCTTCGCGAGACAGGTGGAGCCGCCTGCAATGAGAACGACGACAGCACACACAACCAGAATCCCGAACAATCTCTTACCCATGGAAAGTCCTCCTTTGTAGTATCCGCGTAGAAATCTCAATATGACACGTGAGCGGGCTGACCCGCCCCGGAGAAAATATGGTGGAGATGAGGGGGATCGAACCCCTGGCCTCGGCATTGCGAACGCCGCGCTCTCCCAGCTGAGCTACATCCCCACGGAAATGCCGTCAGGGGGGATTTCATATCCCATCCGAAGAGGATATGTCAAGGAATTGTTGGCTGAAACACAACTTCACTTTCATGAAAAGACCCCCAGCGACCGGGCTTTTTCATATGCCCGTTTCGCCTTGTCATGCAATCCTTCCACCTCGCACGATTTGACAAGGCTGAGACAGTAAAAAGGATTGCGGGGATCAGCGGCGACGGCCTTTTCAAAGGCCCCTACCGCGAGATCGTGGCGCCCCTCGCCGGCGAGGCTGTTTCCCAGACGGTTGTAATATCCTCCTGCGGATGCCGGGTCGAGACGGGCCGCCTCTTCATAGGTCGCTATCCCCTCGTCCGGTTTCCCCTGCCTGATGAGCGCGTCCCCGAGCGTGCATCTCACGAGCGGCTGATCGGGGCGGATTTTCAACGACCGCTTCAGGGCCGTCGCCGCGCGTTCATACTCACCTTCCCGGGCGAAGGTGGTTCCGAGAGCGCAGTAAAACCGGTGCGCGTCCGACGGCTCTATGGCGATCGCCCTGTCGTAGGCGTCTTCGGCTCCGGCATAATCTCCGGCTGCGGCGCGGGCATCTCCGAGCCGGCAGAAAAGAGCCGGCGCGTCCGGTTCCATTTCTATAAGGGCGGAGAAGACATCGGCGGCCCTGTCCGGCCGGCCCGCTCCCATATAGGCGTCTCCGAGGGTGGTTATGACGGCAGAGTCATCGGGGTGCATGGCTGCCGCCCGTTCGCAGATCGCCACCATGCGGCTGTAATTGCCCTCTTCCCGGTAGATCCGCACGAGCTCATCGAAGGCAAACCCGGTGAAGGTGACCCTCCCCAGTTCCTTTTCCAGGAGCCCTTCCAGGCAGTCTATGGCATCGGACACCCTCCCGCTGTCGCGATATGCCCAGGCCAGAGACATGATGATCGATTCATCTTCCGGATGCATTTCAGCCAGCTTGAGGTACAGGGCAATCGCCTCCTCATAGCGACCCTCGCTCGCGTACTCATCCGCGCGATCGTAAAA
>CAZAST010000092.1:0-8364 GCA_964487805.1 uncultured Syntrophaceae bacterium | reverse complement strand
AGCGCAAGGAGACCGATCACTGCTAATTCTTCAGGACGCATTATTGTCTTCTCCAATGGATTGTTTCCCTTTCCGGGGCTGATATGCGGCCCACCCGTCCTATCGGATATCAGGAAACTCGGCATGAAGGGCAGCGGCACAATATCGCATCCTGATCTTTTGTCAAGCGCTCCATTCCATTGACGATATGGATCCGATGGTTGGGCATTTCACCGACTCTTCTTTTTCCCTCAATCCTTGACTTGGCGGTTTCTTGCCGATATTGTTCTTCTCAGTGCGTGGTCATCATGGATTGCGACAGGAGAGGGTATGGTTGGCGAAGAAAACGGATTGAAACGGGACGGTGAGACGATCGATGAATTTTTCCAGGGGCGTTTGAAGATCCTCCAGAAGGAGAAAGGGTATCGCTTTTCCGTGGATTCTCTTCTCCTGGCTGATTTTGCAACGCTTCAACGAGGGGACCGTGTGGTCGATCTGGGGACGGGAAGCGGCATCATTGCGTTGACACTGGCACTCAGGTTCCCGGAGACGGTCATAACAGAGGTGGAAGTACAGGAGGACCTGGCAGATATGGCGGCCCGGAGCGTCGTGCTGAACAATATGAGCGATCGGATCAGGGTCTGCGCCGGTGATGTGAAAAAAGTCCGGGAACTCTTCAGCGCCCAGTCGTTCGACGTGGCCATTTTCAATCCTCCGTACCGGAGACTCGATTCAGGGAGGATCAATCCGGACAGTGAAAAAGCGATCGCCCGGCATGAGATCAAAGGCACACTGGAGGATTTTCTCGCCTCCGCCCGATATCTGCTGAAGGAATCAGGACGCGTCTATGCGATATATCCCGCCAAGAGGATTGTTCAAATTATTGCGCGCATGCGGGGAAACGGCGTCGAACCAAAACGGCTGCGTGTTGTGCATTCGAACAAGAGGTCCGGAGGCGTCTTCATCCTGGTGGAAGGAATCAAGGGGGCTGGTGAGGAAGCGGGGATCCTGCCGCCGCTCTTTATCTACCGTGACGACGGCCGGTATTCGAAGGAGGTGCAGGATATATTCAACGGATCGTCTCTCAGTCGTTCAGTCTGCGTTTGATGATCTCACGGGTCATCACTTTTTTCAGTATGGCCTTCAGCTCTGTATCCCGTATCTGAGAGAGATTTTCTCTGATGAGTCTTTTGTCCCGCTCCTTCAGGAGGCGGGGGTTGAAGTCGGAGATATGGTTTTCCGGACGCATGGGTATGGATGGTATGTTTCCTATGGCAAAATGGATATTCCGTATCTCGTCATTTCCCCACTCGGCACGTACCTTGTCCAGGATTTCCTGTTTCATGAAGTGAAGCTGCTGCATCCACGCGGGGGTTGACACGTTGACATAGAGAGTGTGGTTTTTGAATTTGACAGGAATGGTCTGCGCCGATATCTGGAGCCCCACCGCCCGGTACCAGACATCCGTGATGCGATAGTCGAGGATATCCACTGCCAGCCTTTTGCTCTTGAGGACCTTGGGCAGAAAATCACTCATTTTCAGGAGATTCTTCTGGCGTTTCCTTGATCGTCTTCGCTGGTACATGCGATCTTTCTCCCATAGTTGTCTCTCTCAGTCAAGAAGGACCATGCGGATTATTGCTTCCATCATTTCTGTGTGTTATGGAATAAGGAATTGCTGGATGCCAGGAGGAAAGAATGGATCTGGGGCAGATGATAGGGAAGATCAAGGCCCATCCCGATTACGCGAAAGCGGGGATGATTCTGTGCCACAACGGTGTGGTTCGCGGTACGTCACGGGACCGAAGGCCGGTTAGAGAATTGGTGGTCACGGCGGATTGGGACCGCCTGGCTGAGATCATCGCCGAAATAAAAGGGCGTCCGGGGATTATCGAGGTGCTTGTGGAGATACGGGAAGGAAAGCTCTCCGTCGGCGATGATGTCATGCTGATTGCTGTAGCGGGAGATTTTCGGGAGAATGTTTTTGCGGCGCTGAGGGACGCCGTGGAAAGCATAAAGGGAGAGGTTACCAGAAAAAGGGAGATATAAGGCTCGCGACGGCTGTCGGAAAGAAAGGTGGATGGAAGAAATGAAAGATCCCCGTTCGGATATCAGAGAAATCTTCGATGCCGGGTTGAAAGCGGCGGATCCCGGCGAGGCGATTCGCCGTGCCGTAAGTCTCAGGGGAGAACGGCTGGAGGTGGATGGCCGGACGTACGATCTGAACGATTTCGACCGCATCCTGGTGGTCGGAGCGGGGAAGGCTGCCGCGAGCATGGCCGCGGCCCTTGAAGGTGTGTTGGAGACGCGCATCACGAAAGGCTTCATAACCACGAAGTACGGGTACGGAACGCCCCTGAAGGGTGTCTCCGTGACAGAGGCGGGGCATCCCATTCCTGACGAGGCAGGCATGGTTGGTTCCCGACGCATCCTCGATCTTCTCGATGGCGCCGGTGAAAAAGACCTCGTTTTGTGCGTCATATCGGGCGGGGGATCGGCGCTCCTCCCTCTGCCGGTTGATGGCGTTTCTCTTACGGATAAGCAAAAAACAACTCAGGCCCTCTTGGACTGCGGGGCGGATATTCATCAGATCAACACCATTCGAAAGCATATCTCGGGGATCAAGGGGGGAAGGCTGGCGGAAGCCGCATTTCCGGCGACTCTTGTGACGCTTGTCCTGTCGGACGTAGTCGGAGACGACCTCGACGTAATCGCCTCCGGGCCGACCGTTCCCGACCGGAGCACCTTCGCCGACTGTATGAAGATCGTGGAACAATATGATTTGTCTGAAATATTTCCCTTGCCGGTAATGACGCATCTCAGAGAGGGTGCCGCGGGAAGGCGTCCTGAAACACCCAAGCCTTCCGATCCGATTTTTGAAAAGACATATGTCCGCATTATCGGCAGCGCCGCTCTGTCTCTTTTCGCCGCTCGGGAAAAGGCCAAGAATCTGGGATATAACGCGATTATCCTCTCTTCATTCATAGAGGGTGAGACCCGGGATGTGGCGAAAGTCCACGCCGCCATTGCCAAGGAGATACGCGCATCAGGCAATCCCGTCGCTGTTCCGGCATGCGTTATATCCGGGGGTGAAACGACTGTCACCATCCGCGGCGACGGTCTCGGGGGTCGGAATACGGAATTTGTCCTTGCCGTCGCAGTCGAGATAGAGGGAATGGACGGGATAACCTTTCTGAGCGGCGGGACCGACGGGACGGATGGTCCCACCGACGCGGCGGGAGCCGTCGCTGACGGATCGACGATTGAACGTGCCCGCGAGAAAGGATTCAACGCCATACGCTACCTCGCCAATAACGACTCCTACCACTTCTTCGAGGCCACCGATGATCTTCTTATGACGGGACCCACCATGACGAACGTCATGGATCTGCGGATCTTTCTGGTAACATAGGATGGCGGGAAAATTCAGTTCTTAAGTTCTGTAAAAAACAGAAACCTCCGGGAAAGTGAATGTATCCCAGAGATTCAGTTCCTTCATTTATGCTGTAGTTCATTTTGGAACAAACGTTTCAGATTTAACCCAATTTGTGTTGGGTAACAGGTCCGTCACCTATTGAGCTTGCTTCGCGCCCGCGAGGAGTATCTGAAGGAAACGATCCTCCGCGGTTCAATAACCATATGTTCTCCCGTCTGAGGGTTTCTGCCGTTTCGGGCTTTTTTGTCAATGGTGTAGAACTTTCCAAATCCGCTGATCTTGACCTCTTCCCCCTTTACCAGCGATTCTTTTATGATCTCCAGAATGGATTCGCATATCTCTGCGGCTCTGTCTTTAGGCAGATCATGTTGGTCCTGGATCGATTTGATTATGTCTGCTTTCGTAAGGGTCATTAAAAAGATACCTCCTTTTATAGCCGGTTTTATGAAGTTATGAATTATTAATTACTTGTAAGTCTCTATTTTGTCAAGAGGGGAATGAGGGCAAGAAAAACAAAACGTCTCGCCGCAAGGCGCTCGTGGCTAAACGATAGCTGAGTTAGTGAGATAAAATCATTACTATATGTTTTCAATAGGACTACAAACGGAAGTTCAGGCAGACGAAAACATTGAAGTTGACAAGATGACTTATTTTACTAAAATAACAACCTGAGACAAAACAAAAACTCTCTGATGCGGAGGTCATGACATGCCAACGTATGAGTATCTCTGCAGTGCCTGCAAAAAAAAGTTTTCGGTTGTGCAAGGTATTAGCGAACACGAGAGAAGCAAGCCAAAATGCCCGAAATGCAAAAGTACGAGGGTGAAACAGCAGATATCCCTCTTCACGGCAAAAACCAGCAAAAAGAGTTGATTTTTATAATCCTCGGCTGACCGCGGGTACATGGCACCTACGATTGTTTGTCCCCTTTTGCCGCGTTCCGGGAATGCCTGTGGCCTCCAAGTTTGCTATTCCTCACCAAAGAGTTCCGCTAGCGCTTTGCCCGCTTTCTCCCGGATTGTTTCGCCGTACAGAAACGACATTTCGTTCTCCTCGGGATTAATCTCAATGCATCGTGCATTGTTCTCCTGTGCGATTCGCGGAAACCCGGCCGCCGGATAGACAACCCCGGAGGTTCCGATACTCACGAAAAGATCGCAACCCCGGATCACCGCCACCGCTTCGTCCGTCACTCTCTGGTTGAGTGAATCACCAAACCAGATAATGTCGGGCCTCAGCCACTCTCCGCATTTGTCACACCGGTAGCGGCTGTATGTGCTGTTCATGTCCTCTGATATGCCATGTCGGGGGCACCGCACGCGCCAGAGACTCCCGTGCAGTTCGATGACATGCTGGCTTCCCGCTCTCTGGTGCATTCCGTCGATATTCTGCGTTACGACGGTGATCCCCGGGCGTTTCTCTTCCAATGCGGCGATTACCGCGTGTCCGGGATGCGGGGTACAGGTGAGGACAGCAGCCCGTCTCAATTCGTGGAACTTCAATACTTTTTCAGGATCTGCATCAAACGCGTTTTGGCAGGCAAACTCTTCCCAGCGGTACTTGTTCCAGATGCCGCCATGGCCCCGATAGGTGGGGACACCGCTTTCCGCGGACATTCCCGCGCCGGAGAAGAAAACGATATGCTCATACTCTCTGTGATTGATTCTTCCCATGTCTTGCACCTCTCAGGACCGGGTTACCACGAAAATTCATTCATCACAATGACGAATGCCGTTGTACGTCGCCACCAAAGGGGATTCGATTTTCGTTGATAAGATCTCAGAACCGTTTAGAATGGGTATGCAAAGGTTCACAGACAGAGGGCAGTGGAGACACTTGACCTACGGTTGACGAGTAGGGAGATTTTTCTGACTTGAGTTATGTTGTGTCTAAGCTGGCACATGAGGCACGACCTTTGCTTCCATAAATATTCTCACTCCGGGTAAGTATATCCGGCACAGCATCATCCGGGAGCCATCGTCCTGAAAACAATGGAACGGGAAGGGAAGGGTAACAGTGTTTGCCATACAAGCGGCTTCTCTCAAACGATTACGGTATACGCTTATTTCGCTGTTGTGTTGCGCCGGGTTGATCCTGCTTTTCCCTGTCATGGCAAGACCGGATGATTTCCCCCGCTGGCTGGAAGATTTTCAGGATGAAGCCCGTGCGGCCGGAATTTCGCCGAGTATTACTCAACTGGCCTTCGCGAAGATGAAAGGCCCGCTCCCCCGCGTTATTGAGCTGGATCGACACCAGCCGGAAACCACGCAGAGTTGTGCTGACTATCTGGCCGCCAGGGTTACGCCGAAACGGGTGAAACTGGGAGAGTGGATGCTGAAGCGTTATCCCACTTGGCTGGGAAGAATCGAACGGAAATACGCTGTGCAGCGCCGTTTCCTGGTTGCGCTGTGGGGGATCGAAACGAATTATGGCGAGCACACCGGCAGGTTTCCGGTGATTCACGCCCTGGCGACCCTGGCCTATGACGGACGGCGCGGCACCTACTTTCGCCGGGAACTGATGGAGGCCCTGCGCATCTTCGATGCTGGGCACATATCATTGCCCCGTATGCGGGGTTCCTGGAGCGGGGCCATGGGGCAATGTCAGTTCATGCCCTCGACCTTCGCGCGGCACGCCGTTGATGCGGACAGCGATGGACGCATCGACATATGGGGATCGATCCCCGACGCGCTGGCATCGGCGGCCAACTATCTGGCGGCTGAAAAGTGGCGCAGCGACCAGACATGGGGACGACCGGTACGTATCCCGGCAGGCTTCGATACAAACCAAACCGGATTGGATACGCGCCTGACCCTGGCCGCGTGGCAGGAGCTCGGCGTTCGTCGCCTCGACGGGGGGTGTTTGCCGCTACGCGATCTGGAGGCCTCGCTGGTTATGCCCGATGGTCCGAAGGGCTCGGCGTATATCGTCTATGATAATTTCCGAACCCTCATGCGCTGGAACCGCTCCATTTCATTCGCGGTTGCCGTGGGAACTCTGGCCGATCGGATCACCGTCCGGTAGAGCTTTCAGTCGAAACACATATCATGGAGCTTGGCCGCAATTGCACGAAATACGCACTCCCTTGACGGCGAGAGTAAAGTGTGTTCAGAGTAAAAGGAAAATAGACTGGAGAAGAATCGGTGAGTAAAACGGCGGTAATTGATATAGACAATACCCTCTGGGAATTCAGCGACGCCCTCTACCGGGAGATGAGGAAAATCAACAACGACTGTTCAACACCCGATCAGTGGGATATTTTTAACATTTGGGAGCGGTACTGCTCGCTGGAAGATTTTATCGCCATGATCAACTCAATCCACCATAATCAGGACAGCGACGAGTACCGGCCCTATCCGGAAGCGCAAAACTTCCTGTCTTCCCTGAAAAATCGTGGATTTCACATTATCATTGCAAGTCACCGCACACCGGAAACCGCTGAGCCCACCCAACGATGGCTGGCCCGGCACGGACTGCCCTACGATCAGCTCCACCTCTCTCACGACAAGACCGTTCTTTTTGAAGATGTCGACGTCGTCGTTGATGACCTGCCCCGGACCCTGGAAAAAGCCGTGGAAAAAGGAGCCTTGGCGACCGGGCTGCTCTTCCCTTGGAACAGGGAGCATGCGGATAACGGCTTCAAACTCTTTCAAAACCTCGACGCGGTTCTCGACTACATCCTGACGTCATCAGAGCGCTAATTATAAGGCGGTTTTTTCGCGTCTCGCGGTGAATGGCTTTTGTGAAGGGGGACGAGATGCTGTGATGTGGCAAAATAAAACGGCGCGACCCTTATGAGCCGCACCGTTTCAGTTGGTAAGTGCTTTGTTTTATGCCCTGTTTCCGCGCCTTCGAGACGCCCTCTTTTTCCTGCCTAATCCCGCGAGGCCGATCAGCCCGACCCCCAGGAGCACCACCGTACCGGGTTCGGGGACTGGAGGCCCTCCCTCGGGGTTATATGTATATCGCACTGTCGCTCCGCCGGAATACAATATGTCGGGAGACGTGTAACTGAAATTACCGCTGGTCCAAGAGACAAAGGGATTTGCCACCATATCCAGGTTAAACGTACCGGTTCCTTCGTAGGCATATAGATCACCGCTTCCGACAAATCCGGTCGTCGAATCCGAGAAATACGGCGAAAGGAACATTACTGTGCTGCCGTTCTTGAGCTTGTCATATGCAGTGTCGACGCTGTCCGTGAGCGTAAGCTGGAGCGGCGACAAGGTTCCCGTGTCACTCAGCTCCGCGGTGAAACCATAGGTTGCTGTACCGGTGGATCTTCCGTTGGTGTTGGTGAGCGTCAGATCACTGGAAGCAATGTCCATGTGGAAATCAATTTCAACCGCAGTAAGCGTTCCCAGCGCCGTATCGAAATAATCAAAGGTCATGCTTTCCCCGGCGCGGCTGAACGTGTCGCTGGTCTCCAATATGGTCGCCATTCCAGCAGGGACCCACAGCAGGGTCAGCATGCCAACTGTCAGTATCGTATATGTCAAACGTTTGAATATCTTCATCGCAAACCTCAATGGTGCTTCAGTTCTATTTTCATCCGTTGCGTACTATCCATAAACTTTCAGCAACAAATGCAGCAATAATCGTGCTAGAAAAATATCAGGTGCACAATCTGCCCGCTGATATTGAGGAAGACGAAAAGTAATTAATTGGGTAATGATTACAGATAGATGAAATTTGAAGGATTCTGGTGAATAATTTTACCAGAACCATAAAAATAAGGCCTAAGGTGGGGTGGAAGGTCCGAGTACGCGTAATTACGTAATTGTAATTACAATTACGTAATTGATGTAAGCTGATGCTTGTGATCAAAAAGTGCATACCCTCTTGACATAAGGGGGCGGTGGTATTATCTTACGAACTAGAGGAAGGTTTGTGACGTATCAGGTTGCATCCTTTCCAGGAGGTGACCGAGAAAAAGATAGGACGGCCGA
>CAZAST010000091.1:0-8757 GCA_964487805.1 uncultured Syntrophaceae bacterium | reverse complement strand
AGTATCCGTGTGCATACTCGGGCACGGAATAGGTCGCGTGCTGCAGGATGCCGGTGTCGTCGGTCATGGTGAAAAGATGACCGAGATTGATATCCGGCAGGCTCGTTTGTTCTTTTTCAAGAGGTTCCGGGAACGTCCATACCCGGGGCTGTTCCTGCCGTTCGGTACGGATCTCGTCAAATATGGAGAGGTATTCCGACGCGACATTTTTCCAGAGTGCGCTGCGTGAAAAATCCCAGGCCCTCTTTACCATGCTGTTACGGAGTTTTTCGTCCGCAAGAAGGCTGTTAATTGACTCGGAAAGCGCCCTGGAGTCATTGAAACCGACAAGAACGCCCCGGTCATCCGCGAGCATTTCTTCCGCGTACCAATACGGGGTGGATACGATCGGTTTTCCGGCTCCCATGGCATAGGCGAGGGTGCCGGATACCGCTTGCGCGGCATGGAGATACGGTGTTACGTAGACATCGGTGGCGCCGAGAAAGTCACAGAGCTCGGAAAACTCTACAAAGCGGTTGTAAAAAATTATGTTCTTGTCCACACCGAGTTTGCGGGCAAGCCGTTCGAGACCCTGGCGGTATTCCTCACCACTGTGGAGTTTTACATGGGGATGGGTTGCTCCCACGATAATGTAGACCGCGTCGGGGTTTTTTTCCACAATGGCGGGAAGTGCCCTTATCATCACCTCGATACCTTTGTTTGGAGAAAGAAGACCGAAGGTAAGAATGACTTTTCTTGACTGAACACTGAAACGTTTCTTGTACACGGACGATTGTACAAACGGCATGTCCGGGATCCCGTGGTGCACGAAACGAATTTTTTCTTCCGGAACCCCGTACACACTCATGAGCAGTTCACGGGATTTTTTGGACATGACGACCATCCGGGACGACAGATCGGCAAGGGAAAGAAGGACTTTTCGCTGATCGCGGTTTGGTTCCTGCAATACGGTATGCAGTGTTGATACGATGGGCATGCGCAGGTTTTTCAGAAGGTTGATGATGTAGCTTCCGGATTCTCCTCCGTAAATGCCATATTCATGTTGCAGGGAGACCGCGTCCGGCGACTTGATGTTCAGGTAGTCGGCTGCGAGGCGGTAATCTGACGGTTCGTTCTGACTTATTTCAAACCGGACTTCCCGGGGATAGTCATATCCCTCCGGACGGTCGTTCATGGCAAGAGCCCAGCATTCGGCATCGGTGTGAGTGTTGAGCGCTGTGGTCAGATCCGAAGTGAAGGTCGCTATGCCGCAGCGCCGCGGTACATAGTTTCCGATGATGGCTATAGATGCTGTCGTATCGATAATGACACCTCCGTGAAATTATACAGGTTTTCGCTTAGGTGTGAGGGCGAATCGGCGGTAGATGTGTGCCGAACCGGTACTTATAAGGTACGCTCTTGGAGAGATGGTGTCAAGTTTGGGGGAGTGCTACCAAAATTGTTGAAAAAAACCGCGTGAAATTGCGGGAAATTTCAACAATTTCGGTATTGTGAGGAATCAGCTGTTAACGCGTTCCTGGTATTCGTTGGTTTCGGTGTTGACCATGATTCGTTCACCCTGCTTGATAAAGAGGGGAACGCGGACAACGAGTCCAGTTTCGGTAACAACGGGCTTGGTTGCGCCGGATACGGTGTCACCGCGGACATAGTTTTCGCTTTCGGCTACGACGAAGATCATTTTGGTGGGAATCTTCACATCGATGGCCTCTTCTTCCCAGATGACAATATCGTACTCGTCGCCTTCGCGGAGGTAGTTCTTTTTGTCTGTCAGGACATCTTCTGTCACCATGATCTGTTCGAAGGAATCGGTATCCATGAACACATAGTTTTCACCATCATGGTACTGATACTGTGCCTTGTGCGTATCGACCGTGGCATCTTCCACGTTATCCTGTGTCTTGATTGTCTGGGTAAGTACTGACCCGTCACGAAGATTTTTCATTTTTACACGGGCAAAGGCTGAACCTTTTCCCGGATTGACGAACTCCCGTTCAACGATGAGGTAGGGGGTTCCCTTAACCAAGAGGACTGTTCCTTTCGCGATGTCGCCGCCTCTAATCATGCTCTGTTTCTCCTGTACTATTTCAACCCGAGGGTCTGTTTGCTGAGAAGTGAGTGTAGCGGATTATCGTCAGTTTGACTAGATCTGGTCCGTGAGCGGAAAGGGGAGCACGCTGTCGAGAGAAGTTTTACCGGCAAGAAGCATGATGAGGCGGTCGAGGCCCATTGCAGACCCGGAACAGGGCGGCATGCGCACGCATACCTGGTCGAAATCCGCTACCGGTGGGTGCGGGATTCGGGCTGTGCCCTGTTTTTCGTTGTTTTCATCTTCCATGTACCGGCGTATCTGTACGGCATCCCGGAGTTCGGTGTAGCAGTTCGCGAGTTCCACGCCTCCCGCGTAGAGTTCCCACCGTTCCCGGGTGTTCCACCGGATGGTGCGGTCTGCAGATAGTTCCACAGTCTTGTTTTTCCCGGCTGCCAGGCAGGGTACCGCAGCCGGATAGTCCATGAGCGCTACCGGTCGGTCCCGTGGAAGAGAGGGTTCCACCGCATGCACAAGAATGAGTTCGTACAAATCGTCCCAGCTCCAGGTAGCAAGCGTTTCTTCGTCACCAAGGCCAAGTCGGGCTGCATGATACGCGAGATCGGCCGGGTCAGGGTTTTCGGAGAGCGGAAAGCCTGCGAATGTCCTGAAAGCGTCGTCCATGGTCATCCGGATAAACGGCGGGCGAAGTCCGGCCGGTTCGTTTACCGACTTAAAAAGGGTCTTCAGAAGGCAGGTGAAGAGTTCTTCTGTCAAATTGAGCGAGTCCATATAATTTGATTGTACGGTGTAGTACTCCAGCATGGTAAATTCGGGGCTGTGAATCCTTCCGACCGACTCGGCGTTGCGGTAGCAATGAGAAATTTGGAAAAGGGAGACGCCGTGATCGGCAATAATCTGTTTGAGGTAGATCTCCGGGGACGGCACGAGATACAGGGGGACGAGGGCTTCATCGCCCTCTTTCCATGGTTTTCTGTATTCGGTTTTAAACACTTCAAGACATGTTTCCGGGATGAGGCGCGGGGAGAGGGCCGGCGTGTCGGTTTCGAGATAGCCGCGTTCAATAAAGAATGAGCGGACTGTCTGCAGGCATGAGGCCCGGAAGGCGAGCATTTCAAGATCCATGGACGGATTGTATCACAGCCTGCGCGGGTACAAAAAGTACTGCTACCAAAATTGTTGAAACATTATTTCCCCGCTACCCGTATCCCGGCGGTAACTGATCGCGACGGCATGGGATACCCGTCCATGCTCATCCACTGTTCATTAAGGAGATTCCTGCCGTCGAGGAAGAGTGATACCGTTTCGCCTGCCTCAACGGTAATTCCGGCATCCAGAAGAAAAACTCCGGGAAGTTCGGTCGCGTTCATGATGGTGGTAAACCGGGAACTTTCATACCGGGGCATGATGTGCCACCGGTATCGTAGCGAGGATTTTTCCAGACGAAAGGAAAACCGGTGTTCGCTCTGATAGGGAATTCGTTTGCCGTCCGAGAAGGTGAAATCTCCGGTCAGGGCCCGGGTAAAGAGCCATGCGTAGTTCAGGGTCAAGGTGAGATCGTCTCCGGGAGTGAATACCAGGCGGTGATCCGATCCAAGGTAGATGGCTTCACCGACGTTTTCCGGGCTCCAGACGCCCGCTGCGGTTTGCCACATTATGGCATCGCGGTACCAGGTTGCGTAGAGGGCGTGTTCACTCCTGAATCGCCCGGAATTGGTACGGGAAGCGAAGATTTCCGCTCCAAGTGCGCTTTCATTTTTGAGGTCGGGATTACCTTTCGCGGTCGCGTCACCGCTCCAGTACAGTGCGTTCATGTCCGGCATCCTGAAAGTCCGGAATACGCGGAGCCCTGCAGTAGTTTCAGGGCTGAATGCCCGGGATAGTGTTACCGTGGGCATGATTGCGGGGGCAGAAAGAGACGGGGAGGCCATGAGGGAACAGGCAATCCCCGCGGTAAATCCGCGGGGAAGCTGCCAGTCTCCACCGGTTTCGAGGGTTACGGTGTCCCGGGTTATGTCGCCGGTATTGGTTGAGTCCAGTATGTCATGTTTCCAGGCGGCCCTGATCCGCAGGTCGAGGGCGGCTGTTGGAAATATTTTCCAGAAGCTGCTTCCTTCGATACTGTGCAGAACGTGGTGCGACTCAGTTTCCGGATCCTTCCAGTCAATACCGGTTGCGCCATGGGAAAGAGTGAACTGTGCCCAAGCCGCCGGAGAAATACATTGTTTTACCGTGAGTGAGATGGTTTCGAGTGACCGGTAATCTTTTTGTTCACCTCCGGCCGCGGTTGTTATGGGTCCGGCGACATTTTTGTCCGCCCGGTAGAAAGAGGCCGACGCTGAAAGATTGACGAGGGGCGTAATATCGGTATCAGCCGAGGCCGCGATACTGCCGTCAAGCATTTCGTTTCCGGTCCGGAGGTGTATGTTTTCTCCCTGTTCAAAGGGAAAGCGGTTTTGCGCGCGGGTAGCGAACGCATTGAAACGGAAGCGGACCGGGGTGCCACTCCATCCGAGAGAAAGAACGAATCGCTGGGTGTCGATGAGAGATTTCGCGGAGTCGGGCGGGAGCCAGGCGGTGTTTTCAAAACCTGCTGACCAGGTGAGGCCGGTTCCGCGCTCTTTCCGGGTTGTTATGTCCACGGTGACCGCGGCGGAGCCGCCGTAGTGGATGGTAATGCTTTCGATAGAGTTCGTATCGATAGAAGTAAAGTCAAAGTCCCCGGACTGGGCCGATGAAACGGGGACTCCGTCAATTCTAACCTGTATCCGGCTCGTGGAAAGCCCCCGGATGGAGAGCGCGTTTACCGTACCGTAGCCGCCGTGGCTGGTCATGCCGATTCCGGCCGTTTCCGCAAGAAGTGTTACGAGGTCCCGCGCGCTGCTCCGTTCAATATCGTCCCGATTCACCCGGACAGTTCCCGGCTCCGGTATCTCTGCGGTTACGGTAACTCCCGCGCCGTCCAGGATCGGCACATCGGCCTCCGGGCTGGTGGAACCCGCAAGATCGTCGGGGTACGCCTTCGGCGTGGCGAGCAGGACAAGGGCAAGGGTGAGCGCGACAGCCGCCCGTTTCTTCGTCATTGTTTTTCGTACTCGCCGTAGTAGCCGTAGTAGCCGTTTTCAACGGTGTATTCGGCAAGGGCTTCCGCAAGTGTTTCCATACCGTTGTTATGTGCTCCCCCGTATTTGAAGGCGCTGGCAGAGGCAACCACAGAGCCGGAAAGGTTTTTCCAGTGAACGGCATAATACGAGCCTTCTGTTATATCCCAGGCTACCGGTCCGGTTATCAGAATTATGATATAGCCAGTCGAGTTGTTAAAATCCGGATTGTTTACGACAGAACCCGCAAAAGCGATATTTCGATCAGCGTCGTTGTACTGGACATACCGGAAACCTTCGAGAGTATCGCCGGAAAGTTCGAAGCCGTCTCCGAAGGTTGACTTCCAGTACCCGGTAAGGGCTCCCTCGGTCGATGATGTGGCAAGGTCGCAACCGGAAAGAAGGACGAGACATGCCGCGAGCGCGGCACCCATGAGGCGGGAAAGCGAATGGTTCATTGGTACTCCTCCGCGCCCTGTTCCACGAGAGCGCGAACATGTTTGAATTGACACACCAAAGTCTCCTGGCTTGCGGATGGTCATGACAGTACGCGGCAACGCGACTTGTCTTTCCGGGGCTGCCGCCTTCCCGCGCTGGTGCGCAGTGGCTGTGTGGCAACTCCATTTCCGGTTACAGTTACGGGCTAGCGGAGGACTTTCACCTCGCTTCCTTTGAAATGTGTCGTGCAGTCACGATAGCGGGTTTTCCGCTCGGGGTCAACGGTCGCGGGAGAATGGGGGGACGTACTGGCTCCTTTTTTGGTATACTGATGTTCTATGGCAAATCCGGCGTTGTTCCGCGTGATTGATCACGCGGTGGAAAAATATTCAATGATTGAAGCGGGCGACCGCATTCTCGTGGGAGCTTCGGGCGGCAAGGATTCCACCGCGCTGGTGGAGTACTTCGCGTCGCGCCTCGTGCGCCGGAACGGCCCCCGCTTCACGGTGACCGCGCTTCATATCGCGAGCGATATCGGCTCTCCGCTTGATCCTGCTCTCGCAGAACGATTCGCCGAATGGGGTGTTCCCCTTGTTACGGTATCTGTCGATGTAACCGGACGGCTCAAGCCGGGAAAGGCCATGAACTGCTGGTGGTGCTCCACCCAGCGGCGCACGGAGCTCAATAACTATGCCATGAAGGACGGGTTCAACAAGATTGCCCTCGGTCATCATCTCGACGACATTCTCGAAACCCTGCTCATGAACGTACTCGTAAAAGGCGAGCTTTCCACCATGCCTCCCCGGCTCACCTACGACAAGTATCCGGTCACCATAATCCGGCCGCTCTGTCTTGCGGACATTCCGATGATCGTGCGACATGCCACCGCGCAGGGGTACATCAGTTCCACCTGCACCTGTACCTTTCAGGACAACTCGGGGCGAAAAAAAGCCCGCGGCAAGCTTGAGGCGCTCACCGGCGGGCGGTATGCTGAAAAGCGAAAATTTTTCGACGCACTTTCCAATATTAAAAGCGCGTATCTTCCGTAACTATTTTTTCCAGTTTTTCAATACGGCTTCAATTTCTTTGAACGCCGGTTTCGGATTCCGGGGCTCGGCATCGTTTTCAAAGAGATGAGCGCTGCTGTATCCCGAGAAGGCACGGGGTATCCAGCTGCGGCTGTCGGCGAATCCCCAGACGACAAAATGTTTCGCGTTTTCGTTCGCCAGGGCAGCTTCCATGAGTCCGCGGTAGGCCGCAATCTGTTGGGCCTCTTTGTCTTCGGTTACCGGGTTCTTGATGCGGATATCAATTTCGGTGAAGGATACGGTAAGGCCGAGATCGGCGTAGCGCTGGATGTTCTCCTGGAGCGCCTCGGCGTTAAAATAGCTTTCGGCCATGATGTGCATCTGGATACCGATACCGTCTATGGGAACGCCACGGTCCACCATGCCTTTTACGAACTCGTACATGCCGTCCGACTTGGGATGGCCGGCGAATTCATTGTTGAATTCGTTCAGGATGAGTTCCGCATCCGGATCAATTGCCCGCGCGGTCCGGAATGCAACGTCGATGAACTCGGTTCCACAGGTACGGTACCAGAAGGAGTCGAGCATTGATCCGTCTTCGGCAAATGGTTCGTTCACCACGTCGTAAATCTGGATTCGTCCCTTGTAACGGGTCATGATTTCGGTAATGTGTTCAACAAGAATCTCGAGTGCTGCTTCCTTTGTTTTTACACCATTCACAAAAGACGGGGTTTGTTCATCCCAGATGAGGGGGTGTCCCTTGATTATGATGTCGTTTTCTTCGGCAAAATCTACCATTTTGTCCAGATCCGACCAGTTCCAGAATTGTTTTGTGGGACGGATATTGACCCATTTCATGGTATTTTCCGGCACAACAAGATTGAAGTGTGTTGTAATAAATTCTTTCATGTCAGGATCAAAAATATCACCTGCCGTGATGGCCGTACCAAAAACAAGCCCGTGCTTGTCGGCCGCTTTCAGAATCGGAGCCTTTTTGGAACAGCCGGCGCTGATCAGGGATACAACGAGAACTGCGGCAACAAGCAGCAGTATTCCTTTTCTACGTATCATGTAAATCCTCCTCGGAAAAATGATCAAGTTTCGTATATTTTCAGGAACTCCAGTTTGAGACCTCTCAATCGTTTTGTCAATGAGACTTTGTAAATATGTGGGTTCAAAATGCGCCGGTAGGTCCGGTCAAACTCACGGAGTCCGGTCTGAACCCGCTCCCGGATTGTCACAAGCGATTCCGCGGACTGAAGCCGTTTCCCTTCCCGCATCTTTTCTTCAAGGAGGGGAACACAGCGGGCTGGTGTACAGAGGAAGCTCTGCAGTTCATTCGAGGGATGATAAAACCGGTCAGTTTTTCCGCAAGGCACCGTATCTCCTTCCAGCGCGAGTACGTCAGCTTTGGCAGTCCCGTCTTCAAGGTACAAGCGCCATACCTGTTTGACTCCGGGGTTGGTCATTTTCTCCGGATTGTCCGAAAGCTTCATGGCGGGGACGAGTTCACCGGATTCTCCTGTTCGGGCGCACATCTTGTATACCCCGGTAAACGAGGAATCGTTACCGCCGGTTACCATATGTGTCCCCACACCCCAGGTGTCAATGGGCGCACCTTCACGTACGAGAGAGTCGACAATTTCCTCGTTGAGTTCGTTCGAAACGGTTATGGTAGCCTCAAGCAGGCCTGCCCCGTCGAGTGCTTTGCGGACTTCTTCGCTCAGGTACTGGATATCTCCGGAATCGAGCCGGACCCCGAACGATTTTCCCTGTGCTTGAAGCTCTTTGCCCACGGTAATCGCCGCGGGAAGACCGGATTCCAGGGTGTCGTAGGTATCAATGAGGAATACCGACGAGTCCGGGAACATCTCCGCATAGGCGCGGAAGGCTTCCACCTCGGACGGGAAGCTCATGATCCAGGAGTGAGCCATGGTTCCCAAAACGGGAATGCCGTATTTTTTCCCGGCGAGTGTATTGCTTGTTCCGGCTGCTCCGCCAATATACGATGCCCGGCTCGCGCTCATGGCGCCGTTTTCTCCCTGTGCCCGGCGGAGGCCGAATTCCATGAGCGGAGCCTTCCCGGAAGCGAGCCAGATACGCGCGGTTTTGGTTGCGACAAGGCTCTGGAAGTTGATGGTGT
>CAZAST010000090.1:8471-8773 GCA_964487805.1 uncultured Syntrophaceae bacterium | reverse complement strand
GAAACGTCTGGAAGAAATGGAAGACGGAGATGGCCTTCGACTAGGCACGATTACGTCACCGTACAGCAGTATCCGGAAGAGCATCTTAACCTGGACAACGGGGGAATTACCGTATTCGGGAAGATGCTCTTCTTGTTTCATCTCCCGCAATGATTCCGTTAATATCCGCTATGACGTTTTCCATATTGAAACCAAACCGTTGCGCCGCATCCCGAACCGACAGAAACAACCCCTCGCAGCATATGCACGCCCCTGTTTCCGATTCGAGACGTTTGAACACCTGTTCCGTTTGACGATGGGTG